>NZ_JAIWIH010000023.1:144846-191967 GCF_052851135.1 Streptomyces sp. BRA346
CGACCGAGTAGGCCCACTACGAGGCCGATCCGGCGCCTTGCATCTGACCGCACCAGGACGCCTCGCTACCGGGCAAACCTTGACTGACGCGGCACTAGGCACCCCCTGGGGGTGCCTAGCCGCCGGTCCGGGTGAACGTGGCGACGGCCGTATCGAAGTAACGTTTCCCCTCGACCTTCTTCTCCACCGGGACGGAAAGCCACAGGTCGTACATCTTGCCGCCCTCGTTCCAGCTCAGATCGAAGGTCTGGCGCGAGCCGCCGTCATCGGCCGAACCGTCCCAGACGAACGCCCACAGCGCCGCCGGGTGCCCGTTCTGTGTGGTCTGGATGACCTGCCCGTTGCGGTAGCCCGGGTAGTCGCTCGGCCCCTGGGCGTCCGCCTCCCGGCTCACCGCCAGCGGGCCCCTCGGGTCCGGCTCCTGGGGGTGGATGCCGATGCGGAACTCCAGGCCGGGCGAGTTGTAGTAGACCCGGGGCGACTTGTCCTGGCGGGCGAAGCCCTTCGGCACGGCGAGCGAGAACCCGGCCGGGTCATGGACCAGTTCGTACCCCTCGGGCACCCCGCCCGACGGGCTCGCGTCCGACTCGGGGGACGTGGACGCCTTCGGACCGGTGGACGACTTCGGGTCGTCGGACGCCTTCGGGGACGCCGTCCGGTCGGTTTCCCGCGCGGCTGGTTCCGCGTTCGTGTCCTTGCCGGGGTCCTTCTCCGCGACCTGCGACGCGCCGCCGTCACCGGCCGTCGCGCCCTTGCCGCCGCCGTCCATCAGCGCCATCGTGCCCGCGCCCAGCCCGGCGAGGGCCACGACGGCGGCCACGGCGATCAGCACCGTACGGCGCTTGGGGGAAGGCTTGGTGGGGACGGTCGGGGCGACCGGGGTGCCCTGGCTGCCCGCCGGGGGCGCGAGCGGCGTGTTCGACTGCGTCGGGGTGCGCTCCACGCGGAACCCCGAGGTGTCCCCCGAGCCCAGGTACGTGCGCAGCGTCCGCGTCGCCTCGTCGGCGGTCAGCCGCGTGTCCGTATCGCGCCGCAACAGCCCCTCGATGAGCGGCCGCAGCGGACCGGCGGCCTCGGGTATGTGGATGTCCTCGTAGACGACGGCGTGCAGCACCCCCGCCACGGAGTCCCGGTGGAACGGCGACGCGCCGCCGACCAGCGTGCACAGCAGCACGCCGAGCGACCACAGGTCCGACTCGGGCCCGGTACGGCGGCCCGACATCCGCTCCGGCGCCGTGTACTCCGGCGAGCCCACGAACGCACCGGTCTCGGTGAGCGTCGTCGCCCCGTCGACCTGCGCGATCCCGAAGTCCGTCAGCACGACCCGCTCGGTGCCCGCCTCGACCAGCACGTTCGCCGGTTTGATGTCCCGGTGCAGCACCCCGCGCGCATGCGCCACCCGCAGCGCGTCCAGCAGCGCCGCCGCCACCCGGCCCGCCTCGTGCGGCGCGAGCGGGCCCTGCGCGCCCAGCCGGTCGGCGAGCGAGGCGCCGTCGACCAGCTCCATGACGATCCACGGATGGCCGTCCTGCTCCACGACGTCGTGCAGGACGATCACGTTGGGGTGCTTGATCTGCGCGACCGTACGGGCCTCGCGCAGCGCGCGTTCGCCCCGTAGCCGGTTGTCGGGCCCGGAGCCCTCGTCCACGTGGAGTTCCTTGACCGCGACATCGCGGCCCAGCAATTCGTCGACGGCCCGCCAGACCGTGCCCATGCCGCCGCGGCCGAGCCGCGAGACCAGCCGATAACGCCCGGCCAGCAGGCCGGTGATTCCCCCGGAGTTACCCATGGGCTCATCTTGCCTCACGGTTTCGGCAGCCCTTCCCCCGGTAGGCGCCTCCGGCGCCTTGTGGGATGAGCCGCGCGCCGGGGGAACGCGAGCGTGCGCGCTCGCCCTTGGGGGCGATTGAGCGGAGGGGGCGGATCGGGGATCGTGGAGCGTGCCGATGTTACAGGGGCGGACCGCGGCCGCCCCGCATCGACGAGCCAGCACCACCCTTGCGTGCGTCCGGCGCTCGGGTGCCCCCGTTCTTCCGGCCGGGGGCACCTCCCAGCGGTAGCTGGGGGCGAGCCGAAGGGGCGCGCCGCTGTCGAAAGGGAGACGCGCGCAGGGAGCGAGGTACGAGCGACCGAGCACGTCGACCGTCGACAGGGGCTGTTGCGCCCCGGAGGCGAACCGAGCCTCGAAAAAAAGGGGCCGCCCCGCGGCGGGGGTCCACGGGGCGGCGGTTCTAGGGGGCGGCGGACGTCAGCTGGTGACGCGGACCTTCCAGGTGCGGGAGGCGGTCAGCAGCTTGCGCAGCGCGGGATCCTTCACCGCGCGGGTGGTGTCCGCGGCCTTGGCGGTGACGGTGTGGGGCCTGCCGTCGGACGGGACGCCGAGCGACGCCGGGGTGACGGTCTTCTTGCCGCGGGCCGCGGTGACTTCGGCCCCGTCCACGTACCACTTCACCGAGGCGCCCTTCGGCACGCTCACCTTGAGGTCCGCCGCCCGGGCGACCGACGCGCCGGTGGGGGTGCGGCTGCTGAGCACGCTGGCGTGACGGTAGAAGCCCGCGATCATCGCCTCGCGCCCGGGGAGGCTGTACTCGCGGCCGAGCGTGCGCATGATCGAGTTTTCGGTGGGGCGGTTGAGGCCCTTGGGGTAGTAGCGGCTGCCCTCGTACGCGCCGACCGTGCCGCCGTCCGGTGAGGTCTGGCCGATCCAGCGGTACCACTTCCGCTTCTCCGCGGTGAGCTGGGCGGCGGTCAGCTTGGTGGCGTTGGGCTCGTCGGGTTCGGCGCCGGTGTAGGTGCCGTTCGCGGCGTACACGTACTCGTCGGCCAGGCCGCCGACCGAGTGACCGGTCTCGTGGACGGCGACCTGGTCGGAGTCGGGGTGGTCGGAGGAGGCGGTGGCGATGCCGTCGTAGCCGGCGCCGGAGCTGACCGCGTAGCCCGCGCCGCCGTACTTGGCGGAGTTGGACAGCACGACCACCAGGTCGGCCTCCGGCGCCTTCGCGGCGTACGACGCGACCTTGCCGGTGTCGACGCACAGCAGCCGCTCGGTGCCGTCGCACCAGAAGTAGGAGTCGAGGGCGGTGTCCTTGACGACGCCCTTGGACGGATCGCCGGAGACGCCGGACTGGTTGGAGACGGCGTCCACGGACCAGACGTTGAAGAGGTTCCGGTAGGCGGCGTACGGCTCGACGGCGGAGATCTGCGCCCATTTGGAGCGCACGTCGGCGTGGAAGTCGTCCTGCTGGGCGGCGGTGTAGCCGTCGCCGACGAAGACGACGTCGACCTTGTCGGCCGACGGGCCGTTCTCGATGACGGAGCCGACGTCGCCGTCGGCGGCCGTCTCGGCGGCGGAGAGCGCGCGGTCGCCACGGGTGAGCCGGGCGGGGGTGGCGGCCGGAACCTCGGTGTGCCGGGGGTGGGCGCCGGGGCCGGTGAAGTACTCCACCTCATGGGTGCGCTCGGCCCGCCCGGAAGCGGCGGACGCCGAAGGGGCGGCCGCCGAAGGGGCATCAGCAGACGCCGGAGGCGCGGCGGACGCGGTGGCCGCGGCGGCGCTCATGGCCGCGGCGACCACCGCCGTCAGCGCCACACCTCCGGCGACGACAGCGGAGCGTAAGGGTCTGTGGCGGCGTCGCCATATCCCTCTGCGCACGGGGGCTCCCGACGTGTGCTCCGTAAGCGGCCTGTTAAACACGATTAATTCGCGGCTCAACCTAAGGCCAAAGGAAGCCCCAAGCAACGGGAACCAGGAAAATCGCTAAAGAAATCGACCATCGGGCCCTATATGCGGGCCCACCGCCCACACCGGGGTGACGCTTCGTCACCCCGGCGCGCCACTGGGTCACCCCGTCACGCCGCTGCGTCCCGGGCGAGCCCCAGCAGCCGGTCCATGACCCGGCGGCCGCCCGCCCGTACCCCGTCGTGCTCGAACTCGTCCGTCACCCAGGTCCGCAGCCCCCGGATCGCGCGGGCGGTGGCCAGCGCGTGCGCGGTGTCCACGTACAGGTCGTCGTGGTAGATCGCGGCGGCCACCGGGACGGTGTTGCGGGCGAGCCGCTCCGGGTCGTACAGCGGGCCCCAGCCGGTGCGTTCGGCGAGCAGTTCGGCGGTGCGGCGCAGCGGGCGCAGCGCGGCGTGGGTGTCCAACATCCAGGGGTGGACGGTCTCTCCCGTCAGCAGGACGGGACGGTCCTCGGCGGCCGCCCGTACGGCGTCGAAGCGCGGGAAGGCGTCCCGTACGCGGTGCGCGGACCAGGCGGTGGCGCGGCCGTCCTGGGCGTAGATGGACTCGTGGAGCAGGGTGTACAGCGGGCTTCCGGCGCGGGAGAGCACGCCGGCGACCCGCTCGGCGAACGCGTCGGCGAGGCGCGGCCCGGAGGTGGTCTCCACGAAGGCGTCCTCCAGGAGGTGGTGGAGACGGTGCGATCCGTCGCCGGTGCCGAGCAGGATGCCGAGCTGCTGGAACGCCTCCGGGGTCAGCCGGGTGCCCTCCGGCAGCACCTCGTCGTGCGCGGCGAGGTGGCGGACGATGCGGCGGACGGTGTCCGCGTCGCCGGGGTAACGGTCGTAGTGGGCCAGGGTCTTGCGTTCCATCCGCGGATAGGCGGCCCGGTACACCTCGTCCGCGCCGGTGCCGAGCCCGGGCAGCCCGCCGGTGATGAGCACCGTGTCGAGCCCTTCGGGCGCGTACGACAGGTAGGTGACGGCGCAGAAGCCGCCGAAGCTCTGGCCGAGGACGGTCCAGGGGCGGCCGCCGGTCAGCCGGGACCGGATCAGCTCGCAGTCGCGGACGATCGAGTCGGCTCGGAAATGGGCCAGGTAGTCGGCCTGCTGCTCGGGGGTGCCGCGCAGCGGCAGGGTCTGGCGGGTGGCGGGGGTGGACCGGCCGGTGCCGCGCTGGTCGAGGAGCAGCACCCGGTATTCGTCGAGCGCGCGGTCGAGCCAGCCGGAGCGGCCCACCGGACGGTCGGCGCCGAAACCGGGTCCGCCCTGGAGGTAGAGCAGCCACGGCATCCGCTCGCGCTCGGCGTCCGAGACGTCCGCGGCGACAACCTCTCGGCCGTAAAGCCGGATCCGATCGCCTCCAGGAGCCTTATGGTCGAGCGGTACGTCGAAATGGTGGTCGGTGAGGAGCAGTCCCGGCTGACGGACGGTCGCCGTGGCGCCCGGCCCTTCCGGTGCTGTATCCATCGCCTGCTGCATCTTTTTAATCCTCACGTAAATGGACTTAGCCCGGCGCTTAAGTTACCGCCGGGGAGAAGAGGGCACGGTGGCCGAAAAGAGCGCCGGAGACGGTCGGGCGGCGGGGGCGGAGGGTACGGCGGAGATCGGGCGCCGGGTGCTCAGGCTGCGCACGGAACGCGGATTCACCCAGCGGCAGCTGGCCGAACCCGCGTACACCGCGGCGTATGTCTCGACGCTGGAATCCGGGAAGGTCCGCCCCTCCGAGGTCGCCCTGCGCCACCTCGCCGACCGCCTCGGGGTCACGTACGAGGAGCTGGCCACCGGCCGTTCCCCGCAGGACGCCACCCGGCTGCGCGCCGGACTCACCGACGCCCGGCGGACGCTGGCCACCGGCGACACCGAGGACGCGGCCGCCCGCTTCGCGGCGCTGAGCACCGAGGCCGCCCGGCTCGGCTTCCCCGACGAGCGGGCCGCGGCCCTGCTGGGGCTCGGCGACTGCGCCATGGAGACCGGCGAACTGACCACCGCCCGGGACCACTTCGAGGCCGCCGAGAAGCTGCTCGCCGACGAACCGCTGCCGCGCCGCGTCCCGGCGATCCGCGGCCGCGCCGTGGCCCATCTGCTGGCGGGCGAACTGCGCTACTCCTGCTATCTGCTGGAGAGCGCCATCGACGAGCTGAACGCCTGCGGGCTGCACGACCCGAACGCCCTGCTGCTGCTCTACACCGCCTCCATCGCCCCGTACATGGACATGGGGGCGCACGCCCGTGCGGTGCGCGCCGCCGAACTCTCGCTCGCGCTGGCGCCCAGCGTGGACAACCCGGAACTGGTCGCCCAGATGCACCGCGGGGTGGCCCGCACCCTGATAGCGGAGGGCCGCACCGCGGAGGCCGACGCGTCGCTGGCCAAGGCGCAGGAGCTGTACGAACAGCTGCGGCTGCGCACCGACCTGGCGCACTGCCACTGGATGCGCGGCTACGTCCACGCGCAGGACGGCGACCTGGAGCGCGCGGAGAGCGAACTGCGCATCGCCCGCGACATGCTGGCGTCCAAGCGGGCCGCGCTGTTCACCATGCAGGTGGAAGTGGAACTGGCGGACGTGCTGCGACGGCGCTGCCGCACCGCCGAAGCGGAGGCACTGCTGCGGCCCCTGCTGACGGCATCCGACGGCGATCACAGGCCCGACGGCGATCAAGGGGCCTCCCGGGAGACGGTCGAACTCACCGCGGAGCGCGGCGCGGTGCACGCGGGCGGCGCCCACCGGCTGCTCGGGCTGATAGCCGACGAGCGCGGCGACGCGGAGGGGGCGGAGGAGCACTACTGCGCGGCCCTGTCGCTGCTGGAACGCACCGGCGCCGCCGGTGACCTGGCCGACCTGTGCCGGTTGCTGGGCGATCTGCTGCGGCGCGAGGGGCGGTTGGAGGCCGCCATGGACGCGTACCGCACGGGCCTCGGCCACCGGGCCGCCCCGGGCACCACCACGCTGGGCCCGGCCCCGGCCGAACCGCCCATCGGGCACTGAAGCGCAGGCGGGCACCGATCGCGGGTGGGGCGGTTGGTGCGCCCGCCGGGCCGGGGCCGCTCGGGGTTGGTCAGGCCCCGACGGGCCGGTCCTCCCCCAGCGAGGGCCGGTCGGCACGGCACGGCGGGCGGGTCAAGGGGTGAACAGGCCGCCGCGTGTGGGGGTCGCGGCGGCCTGTCGAGCGCCGTAACGCCCCGCTTCGAGCCCCGTACCGCGGCCGGTTTCGGCCACGGCGGTCACGGCGCGCCGAGAGGCCGTATGACGCGCTGAGGGGGCGAGGGGTCGGGTGTACCCCGCGGAGTGGTGCGGCATGTGATCCACTGTGCCCGGCCGCGGACGCGGTGGACATCCGTCCCTGGTCTTCCCTCGCCCCCCGCCGATCGGAGGGGTGATCCCCCCAACAGGGCGGAGGAGACCACTCCATAACGGTGCGCCGATGCGGCAGGCTGTGCGAACAATGCGCATGACAGCTACGGGAGGGAGCGGCCGGTGATCCGTGTTGCGGTGGTCGACGACGAGGCGCTCGTACGATCCGGCCTGCGGCTGATCCTGGGCACAGCCCCGGACATCGACGTGGTCGCCGACTGCTCCGGCGGAACGGCGGTCGAGACCGTGCTCGGCAGCGAGGCCGACGTGGTGCTCCTCGACATCCGCATGCCCGACGCCGACGGGCTCACCGTACTCGGGCAGTTGCGGGCCGCGCCCCGCTCCCCCACCGTCGCCATGCTGACCACCTTCGACGCCCAGGAATACCTGACCGCCGCGCTGCGCGCCGGGGCGGCCGGATTCCTCCTCAAGGACACCGACCCGGAGCAACTCGTCCGCGCCGTACGCACCCTCGCCCAGGGCGGCAGCGTCCTCGACCCGGGCGTCACCGGGGCCGTCATCGGCGGCTACCTCGCTGCCGAGGCCGAGGCCACCGCCGCCACCGCCGTCGACGCCCTCACCCCGCGCGAACGCGAAGTGCTCGCGCTGCTGGGCGAGGGGCTGGCCAACCCGCAGATCGCCGAACGGATGGGGCTCGCGCCCAGCACCGTCAAGGACCATGTGCGGGCCGTGCTCGGCAAGCTGGGCGGGCTCAACCGGGTGCAGGCCGCCATCGTCGCCGACCGGGCCGGGCTGATCACCAGCCGCCCGGGGGCGGGCGGACCCCGGTGACCGCGGCCTCACCCGCCCCGCCCGCCCCGCCCGCGTCACCCGCGTCCTGGCGGCGGAGGCTGCCGGGGTGGGCGCAGCGGTGGGGGCCGCTGCTGATACCCGTCGTGTTCGCCGTGGCCGACGCGCTGCTCGTCAACGGCGTCACCCCCGGCCTGGAGCTGAACGTCTCCCTGGTCGCGGCGGCCGCCCTGCTGCTGCGCCGCCGCTTCCCGGCGCCGGTCTTCCTGGTCACCCTGCCCGGCATCCTGATCGGCTACATCTGGTTCGCGCCGATGATCGCGCTCTACACGGTGGCCGAACGCCGCCCCGGTCCACGGCTGCTCGGTGTCTCGGCGCTGCTGCTGGCCGCCGCGCACTTCGTCCCGTGGCCGGTCTCCGACTTCGAGCCGACCGCGTACCGGGAGAACACGCTCACGCTCATCGACGCGTGCATCACCTCCGTCGGCCCCATCGCCCTGGGCCTGCTGGTGCGTACCCGGGGCGAACTCGCCGCCCGCCTCGACGACCTGACCCGCAGCCGCCGCCGCGCCGACGAACTGATCGCCGAGCAGGTGCTGAGCACCGAACGCGCCCGGCTCGCCCGCGAGATGCACGACGTCGTGGCCCACCAGGTCAGCCTGATCAGCCTCCAGGCCGGGGCGGTGCAGATCAGCGCGGACGACGCGCAGGCGCGGGAGGGGGCGCGGACGATCCGCGAGCTGTCCGTACGGACGCTGGACGAACTGCGCCACATGGTCGGCATCCTGCGCGCCGCGGGCGGCGACCTCGAACAGCTCACCCCACAGCCCCGGCTGGCGGACCTGCCGCGGCTGATCGAGCTGAGCGCGCTGGACGTGGCGTACGAGGAGGCCGACGACGCACGGCGCACGGGTCGGCCGGAGGCGGTGGAGCGGGCCGCGTTCCGCATCGTGCAGGAGGCGTTGACCAACGTGCGCAAGCACGCGCCGGGAGCACGGGTGACGGTACGGGTCATGGAGGCGGCCGCCGAGGGGCGGGGCCTGCGGGTGGAGGTCCGGAACGGCCCGCCGGACGCCTCCGCCGTGGCGCCGGGTCTGCCGGGCGGCGGCCACGGGCTGGTGGGGCTGCGGGAACGGGCGGTGCTGCTGGGCGGCACGCTGCGGGCGGAGCCGACGGAGGAGGGGGGCTTCGTGGTACTGGCGGACTTTCCGAAGGTGCCACCGCGGGCGTAGCCCTCCAACCCGGCCGGCGTTCGAGGCCACGCCCGAAGGGCGTCCGGGGTCCGGGACTTGCCCCGGTTCGGGAAGGGGCGGGGTGGGGTGGGGAACGAACCCCCGCGCCCTGGCACCCGGCCGGAACCGGAACGGTCGGCTTCGGACAGGAAGAGCCGACGTCGGAGTTGTCGGGCGGCTACGCCGCTACGCCGAGAGGGAGTCGGCGGTGTTCCGCTCGCCGTCGTCCGGTTCCGTCGCCACCATCAGGTTGGGATAGACGTCGAACAGGCGGCGGACGCCCAGGGCCGCGAGGACGCGGTGCACATGGGAGCCGTGGGCGGCGTCCTGCGGCGGGAGGATCAGTCTGAGCTTGCCCGAACACGACCGCATCAGGCGGCGCGCGGCGATCAGGACGCCGACACCGCTGGAATCGCAGAAGCGAACCTCGGAGAGGTCGAGCACCAGTGAGTGGCGGCCCTCGGCGACCGCGTCGTGGACGTGCTGCCGGACTGCGGGCGAGGTCACGAGGTCCATCTCGCCGGAGACCTGTAGGACGACCCACTCCCCCCGTCCGTCCTCCATCACCTTCAACGTCACGCGCTCGAAGCCCTTCGCTCGCAGCTAACCGGAATTTGCTGTTCCAGGGCGGCTGCCCGCCCGGCACCGCATAAAACTCCCCCTGTCTCACGCCATAGGAACGAGCCTATGCCCCGCCGAAGCGTTTCGTCCCACCGCTCCTGCACACCGTGACCGGCCCAATACCATCCGCAGCCGCGTCGTGCCGCACTTTGCCGCATGGAGGCGCGCTGTGTCAGCCCCCGGCACTACATTCGATATGAAGGTGGGCATAGTGCCAGGAGACCCGGCCGACGAACAGGGATGGGGGCCGCATGGCGAACGACGCACCGCCCCGCTGGGACCGCAGGATGCAACAGCGGCTGGCGCGCGGCGAAGCCGCCGCGCTCGGCGAGCTGTACGACCGCTTCGCCTCCCTCGTCCACCATCTCGCCCATCGCGTCCTGGAGGACGAGGACGCGGCGGACCGCATCACGCGCGAGGTGTACGCCTACGTCTGGGAGAACCCGGACGCGTACGACCCCAAACAGGGCTCCCTGCGCTCCTGGATCGCCACGCTCGCCCACCGTCAGGCGGTGCACCGGCTCCGGTCGCAGACCGCCGGGGACGGCGAGGGCGGCGACGACGTCGCCGTCGAGGAGCGCATCCGCGACGCCTCCGTCGCGGCCCGCGCCGACTACATCGTCACCTCCATGCCCGCCCCGCTGCGCGCCGCCCTGGAGCTGGCCTACTTCGACCGCCGCGACTACCGCCAGGCCGCCGCCGCACTCGGCGTGACCGAGGACGAGGCCAGGCGCCGCCTGCGGCTCGGACTCCAACTGCTGTCCACGGCCTACGTCCCGCCCCCGCGCGCCATGGCGCCTCCCGGTTACGGGCGGGCGCTGTGAGCGGCGCGGGCGGCCCGGAGCGGTACGACCCCGGCGACATTCCCGAGTACGGCCACGGTGGCCACCGCGGCGAGGGCTCCGGAGACGGGTCCGGAGACGGGTCCGGAGATGGCAGGGACGGGCCCGGCAACCCGTCGGGCACCCCATCCGAACCGGCCGGGCCGCCCCGCATCCCGACTCCGCGCAACGCCGCCGAGGACACCAGCGGCTGGCCGGGCCTCCTGCCGCTGCTGCCCGAACCGGAGCCCCCGGAGAGCCCGGAGAGCCCGGAGGAACCGGAAGGCCGGGAACTTCCGGAAGAGGCGGAAAGCCCCGAAGAACCGCATAGTCCGGAAAATCCCGCCGGGACATCTGCGGTGCCGCGGCAAACCGACACGCACCGACCGCCCTCCCATGACGTCCTGCGGTCGCTCCTCGGCGCCTGGGCGCTCACCGCCTGCTCCCCCGACGAGACGGCCGCCGTCGAGGCCCACCTCAACCACTGCACCTCCTGCGCCGAGGAGGCCCTGCGGCTGCGCGAGGCCGTCGGGCTGCTGCACGCCGAGCACAACCTCGACCTCGACCCGCTGCTCCGCTCCCGGGTGCTGGCCGGGTGCCTCGGCCGCCGCCCCGCGCGGATACCGGTGCCCGGCTGGGCCGCCGCGTACGACGCGGAGGCCGCCCGGCTGGACGCGCTGCTGCGGGACATGGGCGAGGCCGAATGGCGCGCTCCGGTGCGGCTCACGTGGTACGACGGCCGGCGGCTCACCGGCCGGGACACCACCGTCGCCGGAGTGATCGGGCACCTGATGGTGGTGGACGGCGTCGTCGCCGCGTCCCTCGGGCTGCCCGATCCGCTCGGCGACCACGCCCCCGGCTCGCCCGCGGCCCGTACGGAGGCGTACTGGCACGCGGAGCCCGACGCCGCGGGCGGGACCGGGCCGTCCACCCTGCTGCGGGAGTTGTGGCGGGAGCAGGGGCACGCGCTGGTCCGTACGGTGTCGTTCGCCGGGCGCGGGGCCTCCGATCTCTCCGTCCCGTTCGGGGACTTCACCCTGCCGGTCCGCGACGCGTTCCTGGACCGCGCCTTCGAGTGCTGGGTGCACGCCGGGGACATCGCCGAGGCCGTCGACTACCCGTATGAACTCCCCGGCTCCGCCCACCTCAAGGCCATGATCGACCTATGCGTCCGGCTGCTGCCCGAGGCGCTGGCCCAGCGGCGCCGCGCCGGGCTCGCCGCCCCGCCGCGCCGTCTGGTCGAGGCGGGAGCCCCGGGCCGTACGCTCCATCTGGAGGTCGAGGGCACCGGCGGCGGCAACTGGTACATCCCGCTGGACTCCCCGGCCGCCGTGGGCACCGCGGAGGAGGCGGTGGCCCACATCGCGCTCGACCCGGAGACGTTCTACCAGCTGGCCGCCGGACATGTGCCGCCACAGGAGGCGGCGGTGGGGCAGCTGGGGGACGTGGAGGCGATCCGCGACGTGCTGTTCGCGACGGCCTCGCTCTCACGGCTGTAATCAGCCGTATCCGGCGTGATCAGCCGAAGACGACCGTCCGGTGGCCGTTCAGCAGCACGCGGCGCTCGCTGTGCCACTTCACCGCGCGGGCCAGTGCCTGGCACTCCACGTCGCGACCGACCGCGACCAGCTGGTCCGGGGTCAGCTCGTGGCCGACGCGCTCGACCTCCTGCTCGATGATCGGGCCCTCGTCCAGGTCGGCCGTCACGTAGTGCGCCGTCGCACCGATCAGCTTCACCCCGCGCGCATGGGCCTGGTGGTACGGCTTGGCCCCCTTGAAGCTCGGGAGGAAGGAGTGGTGGATGTTGATGATCCGGCCGGACAGCTGCTTGCACAGGTCGTCCGAGAGCACCTGCATGTAGCGGGCCAGCACCACCAGCTCGACGTTCTCCGCCCGCACCAGCTCCAGCAGCTCGGCCTCGGCCTGCGCCTTGGTGTCCTTCGTCACCGGGATGTGCCGGAACGGGATCCCGTACGAGCCCACCAGCTCCTGGAAGTCGGTGTGGTTGGAGACCACCGCCGCGATCTCCACCGGGAGCGCGCCGATCCGGGAGCGGAAGAGCAGGTCGTTCAGGCAGTGCCCGAACTTGCTGACCATCAGCACGACGCGCATCTTCTGGTCCGCCCGGTGGATCTGCCAGTCCATCCCGAAGGACTCCCCGACCGCCGCGAAGCTCGCCCGCAGGTCCGCCACCTTCACCGGGGAGACGGCGCGGAAGTGCACCCGCATGAAGAAGAGCCCCGTGTCGCGGTCCCCGAACTGCTGGCTGTCCTCGATGTTGCAGCCGGTCATGAAGAGGAAGCTCGACACGGCGTGCACGATGCCCTGCTTGTCCGGGCAGGACAGCGTGAGGATGTACTGGTCGGGAACAGAATGCGACTCGCTCATGACTCCATAGCGTCGCACACCCGCGACACCCCTCAGGACCGTCGCCGCCAGGGGGGCGCCTTGCCCCCTAGGCGACCCGCGTCATGATCGACAGCACCTCCAGGGTGCGCGGCGGCACATCCGGGTCCTCGCCGTCGTTGGTGGCCAGCCGCACATGGGCGTCGCGGGCCGCCCGCACCGCCTCCGGCCAGGCGTGGTGTTCGAGGTACGCCGAGACCGGCGCGTCCGCGCCGACCTGGTGCAGGATCCTCAGGACCCGCAGCACGGCGACGTCGACGAGCGCCGCCTCCTGGGAGTCGCGGAAGATCGTTCCGACGTACTTCTCGGCGGACCAGTTGTCCAGCCAGGTGTCCTCGACCAGCCGGTAGACCGCGTCGGTGACGTCGCCGTATCCGGATTGCCCGGCCAGCCAGCACTCCTGCTGGAAGACCGGGTCAGAGAGCATGTGCAGCCCCGAGCGCACATTGGTACGCCAGCGCCACCACGGCATGTCGTTGACAGGCATACCGCCCATGGTGGTCGAGCGATGGCCGCGACGGGAAGACTTCTCCGAACCTTGCACAGTGATCGATCGTACGTTCTTCACACACGGGGACGCATCGACCCCCGGGTGTTCACCTTCCCGATACCCGCGCGTTCCCCGGCGGAGCGGAGGTGTTCCGCCCGGAGCACCAAGCTCCCTTACCATGAGCCGACGGCGACGCCCCTTCTCCCGCCCCCTCCGAGCAGCCGCCGTCACCGTACTGTGCACCGCTGCCGGCGCCTCCTCGCTGACCGGCTGCGGCTCGCTGCCAGGGATGGCGAAGGGGTCCGACAACAAGCCCATCGTCGTGATGACATGGGCCCCCGAGGGCACCAAGGCGACCAATATGCCGGGAATGCCCGCCATGGCGCAGGCGTACGCCCGCTGGGTCAACGCCAGCGGCGGCATCCACGGCCGCAAGCTCAAGGTGATCACCTGCAACGAGCGCAACGACTCGGTCCAGGCCGCGCGCTGCGCCCAGGAGGCGGGCAAGGCGAAGGCCGTCGCGGTCGTCGGCTCGTACAGCCAGCACGGCCGCTCCTTCACCTCCCCGCTGGAGGTCGCCGGAATCCCGTACATCGGCGGCTTCGGGCTGACCCAGGAGGAGTTCAACAGCCCGTACTCCTACCCGGTCAACGGAGGCCAGGCCACGCTGCTCGCGGGCAACGGCCGCCAGCTCGGCTCCCGCTGCGAACGCGTCTCGCTGGTACGCCCCGACACCATCGCGGGTGACGAACTCCCCGAACTCCTCGACGCCGGGCTCAAGGCAGCGGGCCGCAAGCCCGCCCACGACATACGCGCCCCCGAGGACGCGGGCGACTACAGCTCGCAGGCCACCACCGCCCTGGAGGACGTCGGCGCCGACAGCTCCCTGGGCTCCGCCGCCGCGGGCGCGAAGCTGGAGAACTCCTGCGTCACCGCCGCGCTCGGCAAGCGCACCGGCACCTTCTTCGACTCCTTCCGGCGCGTCCAGGAGGACCACCCGAAGGTGCGGATCGCCTCCATCATGGGCAGCGTGCGGCAGTCCCTCATCGACAGTACGGGCGGCAGCAACAGCCCGCTGGAGGGGACGTACGCCACGGGCTGGTACCCGGCCCCGGACGATCCGCGCTGGGGCCCCATGAAGAAGGTCATCAACAAGTACGCCTTCGACGACAACCGCATCGACCCCGACGACGCCGGAACCCAGACCACCTGGATCGCGTACACCGCGCTGCGCTCCGTGCTGATGTCCCTGAGCCCGGACGGCATCAGCGCGCGCACCGTGCGCAACGCGCTGGACCACGGCCACAAGGTCGACACGGGCGGGCTGACGCCCCCGCTGCGCTGGGGATACGACGACCCGCTGAACGTGCCGGACTACCCGCGCATCGTGAACGCCGACGTCACCTACCAGGTGGTGCGCGACGGGCGGCTGGTCGCGGTGCGCAAGGGGTTCGTCGACGTGGCGAAGACGCTGGAGCGGTACGGCCCCCGGGACTGATCACCGTGGAGTGATCACCGCGGGGACCGGCCCGTCTCCGCTCACAGCTGGGTGGCCTCGTGCTTGGTGAGGCCGTACTTCCCCGCGAGCGGGTTCCACAGCTCGGCCGCCTTCCGCTTGGCCGCGGTCGCCTCGCCGCTGGCCCGCTCGGCCGCCCCGACCCGCCCGGTCCGGCGGGCCTGGCCCTTGGCACAGCCCTTCTTGCCGCGGGCCTGATCGGCCCACGCCGCGTACTGGTTGTCGGCCTGCGCGGAGGACTTCCACGCCGTGGTCAGCGACGCGGTCAGCTGGGCATGGTTCGGCAGCTTGTCGACGGTCAACTTGCCCAGCCGGGTCACCAGGTCGTTGCGCTGACGGGCGGCCGTCCGCAGGTCCGAGGCGGCCTTGGGCAGGGCCTTGCAGGACTTGATGTTGTTCACGGCGTTGATCACCGCCGAGCGGCTGTTGTTGCTGTCCTTGAGCAACGCGTCCAGCGCCTTCGCCTGCGGCTCCGCGGGATCGGCCGTCTTGGACGGCTCGTCCTCGGCGGCGCTCGGCTCCGAGCTGCCCAGCGTCGTGTTGTCGTCCTTCTTCTCGTCGTCACCGCCCGCGCTGAGCGCGGCTCCGGCGGCGAGCCCGGCGATCCCGCAGCCCGCGATCACGATGCCGATGAGCACGGCGGGCGACATCCGGCGACGGCGCCCGGCGCGGGCGCCCCGGCCACCGTGCCCGCCGCCGCTGTCCGCCGGGGCCGGGGCGGTGAACTGCGGCAGCTGCTGCGTCTCGCCGGGGGAATCGGCACCGGCGCCCGCGGCGCCCTCGGCCCGGAACAGCCCGTCGAACTCGGAGGGCGGCGGCCGGTCGCCCGGACGGCCGGGGCGGATCGCGAAGGGGGAGGCGGTGGGCTTCGGCGGCTGCTGCTGTTGTTGCTGTTGCTGCCGACCGCGCCGGGACCGAGCGGCCTGCGGCGGCGCGGCGGCCGGGACCGGGCTCGGCAGGACGGCGGTCTCCTCGGCGGCCCCCGCCGGTGCGGCGGGCGGGGGCTGCTGTCCGCGGCCCCGGTGGGCGCCCCGGCCGGGGCGCACCGTGCGCAGCTGGGTGGTGGACTCGCCGGGCGCCTCGGCCTTGGCGGGCTGGTTCTCGGGCGGCAGCGGCGCGCGGGCGGACGGCTGCTGCGGGGACTGCGGGGGCGGGGGCTGCGGGGGCGCGGCCTGCCCGGCGCCGGGCACGGGGGGCAGGTACTGGGTCGCCTCGGCGTCGCCCGCGGGCTGCGGCGGCAGCATCTGCGTCTCGTCGGCGGCACCGGCGTACGGCTGCGGCTGCGGCTGTCTGTCCGGCAGCGGCTGCGGTGACGCCTGCGGCTGTGCGTACGCGGCGGGCTGCGGCGGCTGCGGCAGCTGNGGCTGCTGCGGCTGCTGCGGCTGCTGCGGCTGCTGGTACGCGGGCGGCTGCGAGGCCTGCGACTGCTGCGGCGGCTGGGGCTGTGCGTACGCGGGCGGCTGATGCTGCTGTGGCGGCAGCGGCTGTTGCGGCGCCCAACCCTGCGGCGTCCCGGCGGACTGGTCCGGCCGCGCTTGCGGCGGGCCGTACGACTGCTCCGGCCCCGGCTGCGGCGCCCCGAACGACTGGTCCGGGGACCCGAACGGCTGATCCGGGCCCGGCGGCGGCCCGTACGGCTCCCCCAGCGCCTGCTGCGGCGCCCCGAACGACTGCTCCGGCCCCTGCGGCGGGCCGAAGGACTGCCCCGGCTGACCGTACGGCGCGCCCTCGGGCGGCAGCGGGCCCGCGCCCGCGGGAGGCCCGGCGGGCGCGGGCGGTGAGCCGGGCCCGGCAGGCGCGGCGGGAGCGGGGGCGGGCGGCCCCTGCGGTGCGTCCTGGGGCCCCCAGGGCTGGCCCCACGCCTGCCCACCGGCGGGGGCGCCGTGCTGCTGTCCCGAGGGCGGCGTGGACTCCGAGGGCTCCGAGGGCTCCGAGGGCTCCGAGGGCTCCGAGGGCCACTGGCCGCCCTGAGCGGGCAGTACGACGCCCTCACGGACCGCAGGCAGCTGCGGCTCGTTCCCCTGTCCGCTCTGCGTCACCGGGTCTCCTTGAAGAAGCGATTACCGAATCGTCGGCTCACGCTACCGGTTACCCGCAGGGGTATGAGCCCGCCGGAGGGAGAGACTGGTCACCGGCGGCAGGGGCGTCAGGAGGGGCTCAGGCCGCCTGCACCTCCAGCCTCGCCCCGAACTCCCGTACCACCGGCTCGTCCCGGTACGGCTCCAACCGCTGCTGGAAGTCGTCCAGATACTCCGCCCCCCGGTTGGAGCGCAGCGTCTGGAGCAGATCCACCGCCTGGCCGCCGACGTGGCACGCCTGCTCCACCTCGCGGCCCTGGACGTGCGCCGTGGCCAGCAGCAGCAGCCCGATGGCGCGGCGCCGCACCCGGCCCTCCGGGTGGCCCGCCAGGGCCTCTTCGGCACGCCGCCGGGCGGGCTCGGCCTGGCCCAGATCGCGGTGGCAGTGGGCGAGTTCGTCGGCCAGATAGGCGTGGTCGAAGTGCTGGATCCACGGCGGCTCGTCCCCGGAAGGACCGCCGCTGCCCAGCGCCCGCTCCATCGCGTCCAGGGCGCGCCCGGCCGCGTGCTGACAGGCCGGGGCGTCCCCCATCAGCGCGTGCCCGCGCGCCTCTGCGGCCAGGAACATCGACTCGGCGCGCGGCGGCACCTGGCCGCGCGAGCCTTCCTGCGCGGCCTTGGCCAGCTGCGCGATCTCCCGGGGGTTGCCCAGCTGGGCGGCGAGATGGCTCATGCTGGCGGCCAGCACGTACCCGCCGTATCCCCGGTCCCCGGCGGCCTGGGCGAGCCGGAGCGCCTGGATGTAGTAGCGCTGGGCGAGCCCGGACTGGCCGGTATCGATCGCCATGTACCCGGCCAGCTCCGTCAAGCGGGCGACCGCCGCGAACAGTTCGCGCCCGACCGACTCCCGGTAGGACCCGGCGAGCAGCCCGGAGACCACGCTGTTGAGGTAGTGGACGACGACGGGCCGCACATGGCCGCTCCCGTAGCGGTGGTCCAGCTCGACCAGCGCGTCCGTGGTGGCCCGCACCGCGGCGACGTCGGAGCGCCCGACGCGGGCCCCGGCGGTGCGCGCGACCTGCGCGTCCGCGCCGGTGATCAGCCAGTCGCGGCTGGGCTCGACGAGCGCAGAGGCGGCGACCGTCGAGCCGGTCAGGAAGTCGCGGCGGCCGACATCGCTGCGCCACAACTCGCAGACCTGCTCTATCGCGCCGAGGACGGTCGGCGAGAACTGAAGCCCCACGCCCGACGCCAGGTTCTTGCCGTTGGCCATGCCGATCTCGTCGATCGTGACCGTACGACCGAGCTTGCGGCCGAGCGCCTCGGCGATGATGCCCGGTGCGCGGCCCCGGGGCTGCTGACCGCGCAGCCACCGGGCGACCGACGTCTTGTCGTAGCGCAGATCGAGACCGTGCTCGGCACCGCACATGTTGACCCTGCGGGCCAAACCGGCATTGGAGCACGCGGCTTCCTGAATGAGCGCTTGCAGCCGTTCGTTCGGCTGTCGCGCCACAAGCGGCCTAGCGGCCATGGTTTTACCCCCAGTGACTGCTGTGCGTTCTCGGCGGATGCCGTCCCTGTTGATCAGTTCCCCGCGGGTATCGCAGGTATACGGCGAATGCGGAACTTGCCCGTATTGACCACATAGACCGCTTGGTTCACGTACGTGCGTACGGCCGCGCCAAAACGCCCTCGTACGCCTGTCACGCATGGTGGCTACCCGCTTACACAGCCGGAACCCCATACGCGCCCCCGGTCATGCACCCATGCGCCCCGGCGTGCCGTCACCGCGCGCCCTGGGGCGCGGCCATGCGCGCGGGTCCGTGGCCTCGGCCGTAACCCTTGTTGACGCCGGAAGTTGTCTTGGTCGTGGAAGAGACCATGGACGTGACAGGCACACCACATATTCCGAAGCAGCGCGGGGAACGGCTGCTCGACGCCGCGGTGCGCTACGCGGAGGAACGGCACTGGGACGTGCTCGCCGGCGCCTGGCTGGACACCGTGAAGGGCCTCCAGCGCTGCTCCTGCGGACAGGCCGACTGCCCGGCCCCCGGCGCCCATCCGACCGCCCCGGACTGGGTGAACCAGGCGACCGGCAGCCCGGTCGTGGTCCGGCGGATGTGGGCCCGCACCCCGGGCGCGTCGATCCTGCTGCCGACCGGCCGCACCTTCGACGCCCTGGACGTACCGGAGTCGGCGGGCTGTCTGGCGCTGGCCCGGATGGAGCGCCGCAACGTCGACCTCGGCCCGGTCACTTCCACCCCGGACCGCAGGATGCTCTTCTTCGTGCTCCCCGGCGCCGCCGCGAAGATCCCGGACCTGCTGCGGAACCTGGGCTGGCCGCCGTCCTCGGTCGACCTGGCCGCCCGCGGCGACGGGGACTACGTGGTCGCGCCCCCGACCCGGGTCGGACGGCACGGCCCGACCCAGTGGGCCCGTCGGCCGACCGCCGCCAACCGCTGGCTGCCGGACGCCGAGGAGCTGGTGAGCACGCTCGCCTACGCGTGCGGGCGGGAGACCCGCGGACGCGACACCGGTGGGCGGGAGTCCGGTGGACGCGAGACCCCCGGCCGCCACACCGGCGGACGCGAGACCCAGGGACGCGGCGGCCGGGAGCCCCGCGGGCGCGCGCCCCGGTCGTCCCGGGGCGCTGACGCGCCACGGCGCGCCTGACGCCTCTGGGCGCCGTCACAGGCCCCCCGTATCGTGGGCGCGGACGGGGACACGACCAGTCCCCGGACGAGCCTGATGTCGGGAGACGGGGATTCCAGTGCCGGACGCACACACGGACGCAGACGTACACACACCCGCCGAGGCGGTGGCCGATCCCGCCGCGCCACATCGGCGGCCGGCCGTGCAGGTGCGGGGTCTGTGGAAGCGGTACGGGGAGCAGATCGCGGTCCAGGGCATCGATCTCGAACTGCCCGCCGGGCAGTTCATCGGGCTCGTCGGCCCCAACGGCGCGGGCAAGACCACGACCCTCTCGATGATCACCGGTCTGCTGCGCCCCGACTCCGGCACCGTCGAGATCGGCGGGCACGACGTCTGGCAGGACCCGGCCGAGGTCAAGGCGCGGATCGGCGTACTGCCGGAGGGGCTGCGGCTGTTCGAGCGGCTCTCGGGACGCGAACTCCTCGCGTACACCGGGCGGCTGCGCGGACTGCCCGGCGACGAGGTCGACAAGCGCGCGACCCAGCTGCTGGACGTCCTGGACCTGGCCGGTGCGCAGAACAAGCTGGTCGTGGACTACTCGACCGGTATGCGGAAGAAGATCGGCCTGGCCGCCGCGCTGCTCCACAACCCGGAAGTCCTCTTCCTCGACGAGCCCTTCGAGGGCGTCGACCCGGTCTCCGCGCAGACCATCCGCGGCGTGCTGGAGCGCTACACCCGCTCCGGCGCGACGGTCGTCTTCTCCAGCCATGTCATGGAGCTGGTCGAGTCGCTGTGCGACTGGGTCGCGGTGATGGCGCGCGGCAAGATCCGGGCGCAGGGTGCGCTGGCCGACGTACGGGGCGACGCGCCGTCCCTCCAGAACGCGTTCCTGGAGCTGGTGGGCGCCCGCGAGCAGGGCTCCGGGGACAACCTCGACTGGCTCGGCGGCGGCGCCCGATGACGCTCACCGACCCCCTCGACGCCAAGGGCCCGCTCGACACCACGGCGCCCGCTCCCCCGCCGGTGCCCACCGGCTCGCTGCTGCCCGTCTTCGTCCAGCTGAAGCTGTCGCTGATGCGCAACGGGCTGCGGCAGTCCGCGGGCCGCCGCGCCGCGTACATCACCTCGCTCGTCATCACCGTCCTCTTCGCCGCCCTCCAACTGCTCGGCCTGGTGCTGCTGCGCGGGGTCGACGACGCGGACGCGCTGGTCACCGTGCTCACCGCGGTCCTCGCGCTGGGCTGGGCCGTGATGCCGCTCTTCTTCCCCAGCGGTGACGAAACCCTGGACCCCACCCGGCTGGTGATGCTGCCGCTGCGGCCCCGGCCGCTGATCGGCGCACTGCTGGTGTCCTCGCTGATCGGCGTCGGCCCGCTGTTCACGCTGACCCTGGTGGTGGGTTCGCTGGTCGCGATCGCGCACGGGGCGGCCGCCGCGGCGGCCGCCGTCCTGGCGGGCGTGCTGGCCGTGCTGACGTGCGTGGCGCTGGCGCGGGCGGTCGCGACCGCCAACACCCGGCTGCTGAGCAGCCGCAAGGGCCGCGATCTGGCGCTGCTGAGCGGTCTGTTCGTGGCGATCGGCGTGCAGTTCGTGAACATGGGCGTGCAGAAGCTGTCCGGCCAGGGCGGGCTCGGCGTGCTGCGGCCCACCGCGGACATCCTGCGCTGGGTGCCGCCCGCGTCGGCGATCGACGCCGTGCGGGGCGTGAGCGAGGGCGCGTACGGGCCCGCCGCCGCCCAGTTCGCCCTGAGCGCGGTCGCGCTGGCGCTGCTGATGTGGTGGTGGTCGCGCAGCCTGACGCATCTGATGACCGCGCCGGACAGCTCCACGATCCAGCAGGAGAAGCCCCGGCGGGGCGACGACGCGGCGGGCTCGTCCGCCGCCGAGCGCGGTGCGCTCGGCCGACTGCTGCCCGCGGGGCGCACCGGCACGGTCATGCTGCGGACCCTGCGGTACGCGGTGCGCGACCCCAAGGCCAAGGCCAGCTGGGTCAGCTCGCTGGGGGTCGGCCTGCTGATGCCGTTCCTCACCTCCGTCCAGGGCAACGGCAGCATCTACTGGTCGTGCTGGGCCGCCGGGATGCTGGGCATGCAGATGTACAACCAATTCGGGCAGGACTCCTCCGCCTTCTGGATGGTCGCGCAGACCATCTCCTCCCCGCGTGACGCCTATCTGGAACTGCGCGGACGGGCGTTCGCGGTGGCGCTGGTCGGGGTGCCGTACGTGCTCCTGGCGGTGGTGGGCTCGGCCGCCTTCCTGAAGAAGCCGGCGGCCGTCCCCGAAGCGCTCGGGCTCGCCTTCGGCCTGCTCGGCACGCTGCTGGCGACCGGCGCGATGGCCTCGGCGCTGCGCCCGTACTCCATCCCGCAGGACAGCGCCAAGAACGTGGCACCGGGGCAGGGTTCGCTCGCCTGGATGAGCCTCTTCGGCGGCATGATCGCGGGCACCCTGCTGTGCGCGCCGCTGCTGGGCCTGACGATCTGGCTGCACACGAGCGGGATGCACAGCCTGCTGTGGGTGCTGCTGCCGCTGGGCGTGGTGTACGGCGCGGCGATCGCGGAGACCGGTCTGCGACTGGCCGCGCCGCGGACGGCGGGGCGGCTGCCGGAGATCCTGGCGGCGGTGAGCAAGGGCTGAGCGCCCCTCCGCATGAGCTGAACGAGCGGCGCGGGAGCGGGACTGGTCAGGTCCCGCTCCCGCGCCGTTCCCCCCTCGTGCGCCGTACGTCTTGACGGAACGTATCTGCACGTCTTCGCGCGCCTTCGGCGGCTAGTCCAGGTACTTGCTGTAGACCCAGCCCCGGGTCCCGGGCTTGATGCCCGAGGTGGTCCGCTTGAGGATCTTTCCGTAGGACCAGCTCTTCATGAATCCGCCCAGACCGCCGGTACGGCAGAAGTACCGGAAGGAGTCTCCCCGGTACAGCGTCCCTTTCGCGTGGTACCTGCTTCCCGGTCCGGAACGGAATCTCGCACCACTCGTGACGACCTTGAAATTGACGTCCGGCGAATTGAACCGGCATGCCGACGAACCCACGGCGGATGCCGTGGGTGCCATCGCGATCGAGCCGCCCAGCATGAGCACCGCCGAGAGCACGACCATCGAGGCTTGATGTTTACGTTTCACGCGATCTCCCCCCGAGATCAGTGATTCCCCTAGTTCTTGTGCTAATGCGCGATGGCGCGTTGCTGAGCGTAGCAGCAGCCAATCCGCAAGCGCCGTACCGGGAGACGCCATTGATGCCACGAAGGTTGAATTCCGGATGGGAATACTTTCGTCCGCACCGCGGCAGGGCCCGGATCCGGCCACCGCCGCCCGCCGTGGCGGCATCCGCCACCCCCCGCAGCCCGCCCTCCTCCATCGCCCCGCTACTTCCACACACTCGCACTCAGGCCGTCACAGTACGCACACAGTTGACGACCCGGATACGGAATTCGAGCCCCTAGGATCATCGATCCGAGAAGGATCACGCTGGGGAGATCGACTTGCTGAACAAGACAACGTGGCCGCGCATCGCTACGCCCGTTGCCGTACTGGCCCTGGCTCTCACCGCCTGCGGATCTCCTGGGAAAAAGAGCCACACGTCCACGTCCCATAAGAACAAGCCGCATTCCCGCTTCAGCGCGCACAAGAACGGCGAGCGCGGTGCGAGTACGGCGGCGAAGGCCGTGCTGAAACCCGGGCAGTCCGCGTCACGGGCATTCAAAGAGGACACCGGCGTCAAGCCGTATTACTCGATCACCGCGCGGCGCGTCGACGTCGGAACCGCCGACGACGCCAAGTCCCTGGTCTCCAACCCGAAGGACGCCCGGGGCAAGGTCCCCGCAACCGGTTATGTGACGTACCGGCATATGGCCGGTGACACCGTCGAGGAATGGCCGCGGGTCGGCGACTACGCGGATGTGTACGCGGACGGGCAGCGCGGCGCGAAGGTCATCGGCGGTGACGCACCGAAGGGCTGCGCCGACTCGGACGACATCAAGAACTGGAAGGACGGCCAGAGCTACACCCTCTGCAACACCTTCCTCATCCCGGCGGACACGAAGCGGCTGGAGATCGCCTGGACCGAGATCGGCGGCAAGCCGTTCGTCTGGAAGTTCCCCGCGCGCCGCTGATCCGCGAACTACTCCCAGCTCGTCCGGACTACACCGGTCCGGGCTGCGCGGGGAGGGCCGCCGCGAGGAACGGCTCCACCGCGCGGCGCCAGCCGTCCGGCCGGTCGTAGTGGACCAGGTGGCCCGCGTCGGCCACCTCCGCGTACTCACCGCGGGGGAGGACGCGGACCATCTCCTGGGCCTCGGCGCGGCCCAGCTCGCCGTCCAGCCCGCGGACGACCAGGGTCGGGCACTCCACCAGGGCCAGCTCCTCCCAGTGCGCGTCATGCGCCCAGGCCGCACGCGCCTTCAGCATCTGGCGGCGGGAGAAGACGGGGCGCCAGCCGTCCGAACGCTCGGCCATGACCTCGGCGAAGAAGTCCCCCCGGGCGGGGTTCGGGCGCTCCAGCAGCGGATCGTCCTCGCCGAACCACCGACGGACGTCCGCCAGGGTCGCGAACGGCACCGGCCAGGACCGGAACCAGTCGCTCCATTCGCGCTGGGAGGCACCGCCGAGCGCCGAGGCCCGCATGTCGCAGATGACGAGGGCCCGCACCAAGTCGGGGCGGCGGGCGGCCAGCTGCCAGGCCGTCAGGGCGCCCATGGAGTGGCCGATGAGGGCGACCGGGCCCAATCCGAGCTGCTCGATGGCCGCCTCGGCGTCGTCCACGTACGTGCCGCGGTCGAACGGCCCTTCGGCGGGCTTCTCGCTGCGGCCGTGGCCGCGCTGGTCGAGGGCGACGGCCCGGTGCCGGGTGGCGAGCCAGCGGGCGGTCTCCGCCCAGTGCGCGGCGCGGCCCATCAGCCCGTGGAGCAGCAGCACCCCGGGGCCGCCGCGCGCCCCCGCGTGGCCTCCGGCCTTGGGCGGGTCCGTGAACTCCCAGGCCGCGAGCCGCACACCGCCGGCTCCGGTCACGTCGATGCGTCGCACCATGTCGTCTGGCACCTCCATCCCTCTCCCGAGCAACCCCCACCACCCCACAGTATCGAACTCATATTCGAACGCACCGCAAGTGCCGGGCAACACCCCTCATTCGAGTGACCGCCCTCAAGGATTGGTCGCCTCCGCCGAGGGGAGACAGCTAGCGGGAGGCGGACTACTCGGGGAAGGAAGTCCGCGGGGGATGACCCTGGGAGCTCGGGGCTCCGGGTCGCTACGGCCCCGGGTCGTAACGGCCGCGTTCGCGCGGCCCGTACGACCCGGGGCCCTTCGGGGGGACATGGGGAAGCAGGGCCCCGGCGCCTCATGGCACCGGGGCCCTCGTATGCGAACGCCCGCTCGGCATCGCTGCCGCCCGCCGGGCCCATAGGAGCCCCCTCCCCTGACCGCGAGCACGCTTGTGCATATGCGTCAGCGACAGGGTTGCACGGGTCGCCCCCGCCCGCTCGATTTCCCCGAACTCCGGTCCAGACAAAAACCGTCACCGCAGGTAGCGCACACGCCGCAGGAGGGTGTGGGAGGAGGTGTGAGAAGCGCCCAGGGGTGTCTTGTCGATCAGGCCGGATCAGCGAGCGGCGTCAGGGGGCACCGCCCAGCGGTAGCTGGGGCGCAGGGGGCACCGCCCAGCGGTAGCTGGGGGAGCGACGAGCGCGGGGCCGCGAGATGCCGCCCGCCGCGGCAGCGGCTGATGTCACCGCGGCGTCGGGAGCCCACGAAGACGTGGGAGGCGATGTCCGCCTCCAGCTCGGCCGCTTCGCCGCTGCTGCCCACCAGGACGCCGCCCGGGGACTCCGTCACGCTCACCACCGAGCCCGGCTGGACCCCGGCCCTGCGCAGCGTGTACATCAGCTGGGCGTCCATCTGGATCGGCTCGCCGATGCGGCGCACGACCACCGTCTTGCCCTCGGTGCCGGGCGCCAGCTCGCGCAGGCTCACCATGCTGTCGTCAAGGAACGGGTCGGCCTCGCCCTTCTCGCCCAGCTCGTCCAGGCCGGGGATCGGGTTGCCGTACGGCGACTCGGTGGGGTGGCGCAGCAGGTCGAGCACCCGGCGCTCCACCGCCTCGCTCATCACGTGCTCCCAGCGGCACGCCTCGGCGTGGACCTGCTCCCACTCCAGGCCGATCACATCGACGAGCAGGCATTCGGCGAGCCGGTGCTTGCGCATCACGCGCGTGGCCAGCCGGCGGCCCTCCTCCGTCAGCTCCAGGTGACGGTCGCCCGCGACCGTCACCAGCCCGTCGCGCTCCATGCGCGCGACGGTCTGGCTGACGGTGGGGCCGCTCTGATCGAGCCGCTCCGCGATCCGGGCGCGCATGGGGACCACGCCCTCCTCCTCGAGTTCGAGGATGGTGCGGAGATACATCTCCGTGGTGTCGATCAATCCGGACATGCGTGCCCCTTGAGGTGTCGTGCGGTGGCCCTGAACCCAATTCTGACGCATCCCACCGACAAGAGAGCCGGATCGGCCACTGCCGTAGCGCTGGGCGGAGGTGGTATTGACAGCTTCATGATCCACAACGCAACGTGATCCGCGCCACGGGGATGTGGACCCAAGTTAACACCGACACGAAGGGCCTCGGCGATGAGCCAGAGCAAGCCGGCAGGGCGCTTTATCGACGCCGCGATCGGGCTGCTGCACAGGGTGCGGGACGAGGAGGCCGACCGCATCGCCGCGGCGGGCGGCCTGATCGCGGACGCGGTCACCGGCGGCGGCCGGATCTTCGTCTTCGGCGCGGGCCACTCCTCCCTGCCCGCCCAGGACGTCGTGTATCGCGCGGGCGGGCTGGCCCTGGTGAACCTGCTCCCGGTGCCGGGGGTGGTCGGCGTGGACATCGTGCCCGCGACGCTGGGCAGCGCGCTGGAGGGGGTCGAGGGACTGGCCACGGCCGTCCTGGAGACGGGGCCGCTGCGCACCGGCGATCTGCTGTTCATCATCTCGCTGTCCGGCCGGAACACGCTGCCGGTGGAGATGGCGACGGGCGCGCGGGAGCGCGGGGCCACGGTGGTCGGCGTGACCTCCGTGGCGTACGCGGCGACGACCAGGTCCCGTAACGCGTCGGGGACCTTCCTCAAGGACCATTGCGATCTGGTCCTCGACAGCAAGGTCGCGGTCGGCGACGCGGAGCTGACGGCGGAGGGCGTCGGGGCGCCCTTCGCCCCCGCGTCGACCGTGGTGACGAGCGCGCTGATGCAGGCCGTGGTGGCGGCGGGGGTGGAGGAGCTGGTGGCCCGCGGCGTACGGCCGCCCCTGCTGCGGTCGGGCAACGTGGACGGCGGCCACGAGTGGAACAGCCAGGTGATGACGGAGTACGGGGACCGGATCTTCTACCGGCGGTAGGAGATCCGGTCCCGTTGTCAGCGGGCCAGGTCCACCGCGGCCGCGACCCGGGCCGCCACGTCCTCCGCGTACGCCGTGTCCTGGCGGTCGAAGGGGCGGCGGGCCGGGCCGCGGAGGAACGTCAGGACGCCCAGGGTGCGGCCGCGGCTGCGCAGCACCGCGCACAGGGCGTGCACCGAGCCCTCCGGCCACTTGCGGGCCGCCGCCCACCGCGCCGCCGCCTTCTCGTCCGTACGCGTCGCACTCGCCCGCACCGAACCGCTGCGCTCGGCCGCCTGGAGCGCCGGGTGGCCCTCCAGATAGGTCACCGGGATGCCGCCCGGGGCGATCGGGGAGCACGGGCCCGCGGTGCCGCACGGCGTGGCCGCCGCCCGGAAGAGCCGGATCGGCTCCGGAGCGCCGGACGACAGCGCCTCCGGCGGCGCCGCCTCCGTACGGCGCTCCACGACCAGGTCGATCAGGGCGTGGTCGGCGAAGCCCGCGAGCGCGAAGTCCAGGTGGACCGAGGCCGCCTCCATCGGGTCCTCGCACTCGGCCGCCGCCCGTGCCGCCCGGTGCAGCTGGTTGCCGCGGAAGCGGAGCCGCGCGCTCTCCTGCTCGTGCTCCTTCGTCTCCGTCACGTCCTGGAAGATCCAGGCCACCCCGAGCGGCACCGGCTCCTCGGTGAGCGGCGAGGCCAGCCGCAGGAAGCCGCTGCGCCAGCAGCGGCGGGCCGGGGGCCCGTCCTCCGGGGCCTCGTCGGCCGCCTCGCGCAGCGTCACCCACAGTTCGGTGGGCGCCGGGGGCGCGCCCTCGGCGAGGACGTGCTGGAGCGCGTTCTCGGCCTCGTCCACGCCCTGCTCGAGGAACTCGCCCAGCGGCCGCCCGAGCGCGGCGGTGCGGCCGGTGCGCAGGGCGCCCGCCGCGTTGCCGTTGAGGATCGCCACCCGCAGGTCGGCGTCGACGAGGACGACGCTCCAGGACGCGTCCGCCAGCAGCGCTTCGCTCAGCGCGATCGACCGCTCCAGGTCCAGCTGCGCGTGCACCTCGCTGAACGCGCAGTACACCCCGGCCGGGCGGCCGTCCGCGCCCAGCACGGCGGACGACTGGGTGCGGACCAGGACCCGGCCGCCGTCCTTGGTCAGCAGCGCGAACTCGTGCACCCGGCGCCCGGTGGCGTCCAGGGCCTCCATCAGCCGCGCCTCGACGTCCCGCGCGTCCTCCGCGCGGGTCGCCCAGCCCGCCAGCCCCTTGCGCCCCACGGCCTCGGCCGCGGGCCAGCCGAGGATGCGCTCGGCCTCGCGGTTCCAGTGGGTGACGGTGCCGTCGGCATCGAACGCGCACAGCGCGGCGTCCATGCCGTCGAGGAGCGCGGCGAGCAGGTCGGAGTCATCCCGGCCGGGACTGGTCGCGGGCGCGGGCACGGCCGCCGACTGCGCCGGGACGGGACGTGCGGGACGCGCGGGTTCGGAGCGCTGCGGAGCGGTCACCGGACACCCCCTGCGGGACGTGGCGGACGTGGCTGCCTGTGGTGGTGCACGTCGGAACATTGAACTCGAACGTGACGCGCGCCACACCGGATTCCGCGAAATCGTTGCCTCTCGGAAATTTGCTTGTGTGCGGCGCGAGGGCGTTCCTAAGGTGTGGAGCACACGAGAAGGGAGGTGGTTCGGCAGATGTATCAAATCCGGACGCGTGAGGTGGCTGCGGGCTAGCAGTCCGTCGTCGCGCTCTGCGCATTCGCCGGACTGGCGCACGCAAGATGTGCGCAGCCGGCCAATCCCAAGCAGTCACCCGGCCCGCGGGTCGCCGGTACGTCCGACCGGCCCCCAGGCGCCCTCACCGGCGCCAGGGGACAGACCCGCGGGTCGTCTGCGTCTCCGGCTGTGTGCCGAGGCCCCGAGTGCTCTGCGCTCCCCGCGCCGGGACCGGGCGCCGAGGGGCCGCCGGACGTCCCGCACGCCTCACGGCGACAGGCGCTCGATCCGCCAGCCCTCCTCGCCCGGCGTCCGCACGTACCGCAGCCGGTCGTGCAGCCGGTTCTCCCGGCCCTGCCAGAACTCCACCGCCTCCGGCACCACCCGGAACCCGCCCCACTCCGGCGGCGCCGGCACCTGCTCCCCCGGCGGATAGCGGTCCGCCAGCTCCGCGTACGCCCGGTCCAGCTCCTCCCGCGCGCCGACCACCGACGACTGCGCGCTGGCCCATGCCCCCAGCTGCGAGCCGTGCGGGCGGGTCCGGAAGTACGCGGCCGTCTCGTCCCGCCCGGTGCGATGCGCGACACCCGTCACGATCACCTGGCGGGCGATGGGGTGCCAGGGGAAGAGCAGCGAGACCTGGGGGTTCTCGGCCAGTTCCCGGCCCTTCCGCGACCCGTAGTTGGTGTAGAAGACGAAGCCGCGCTCGTCGAAGCTCTTCATCAGGACCGTACGGGAGCTGGGGCGCCCGGCCGCGTCCGCCGTGGCGACGACCATCGCGTTCGGCTCGTAGATACCGCTGCCCACCGCCTCCTCGAACCACCGCGTGAACTGCTGGAACGGGGTGCTCCCGAGGGCCGCCTCGTCAACGCCCACCGCGCGGTAGTGCTCGCGCATGGCGGCCGGGTCGTACGTGCGCGCGGAGTAAGCCGAGGGGGAAGCCGGGGGCTCCGGGTCAACGTGAGGCACGCGCATATCTTGCAACATCATCGGTCCACCGCACGGGTTACCCCGAAAGAGCGATGCTCCCCCTCCCCCGCGTCGGGGGTCCGTAACCCTCCCCCGCCGCACAAGGGGTGTGCCACTTCTCACGCGCTCCCGTGACTGGCGCGGCCACCGCGCCGTGGCCGAACATGCGCCTGTCAGCGCGGTGCCCCGGCACCGGTTTTCGCCCCCGCTGGGTGACCACCGCGCGCACGGGGCACACCACCGGGTATCGGTACGGACCGCGAGCCGTCGGCCGTGGAGCCGTCCCGGGGCCGGACGACCCCCGATGACACCGTTCTCCGCCCCTCTGACGTTTCATCCGCACCAGCCCGTACGTTCCGCACCACACCGCACCTCCCGCACCAGCCCGCACCTTCCGCACCGCCCCGCACCAGCCGCACCAGCCGTTCGTCCACCCGTCGCCCACACATGAGGAGCCGCCCGATGTCCGACTTCGTACCCGGACTCGAGGGAGTCGTCGCGTTCGAGACGGAGATCGCCGAACCCGACAAGGAGGGCGGCGCGCTCCGCTACCGCGGCGTCGACATCGAGGACCTGGTGGGCCATGTGTCCTTCGGGAACGTCTGGGGCCTGCTGGTCGACGGCGCCTTCAACCCTGGGCTGCCCGCCGCCGAGCCCTTCCCCATCCCGGTGCACTCCGGCGACGTCCGGGTCGACGTGCAGTCCGCGCTGGCCATGCTCGCGCCCGTCTGGGGCCTCGAACCGCTCCTCGACATCGACGAGGCCCAGGCCCGCGACGACCTCGCCCGCGCGGCCGTCATGGCGCTGTCGTACGTCGCCCAGTCGGCGCGCGGCCAGGGCCGCCCGATGGTGCCGCAGCGGGAGATCGACAAGGCCGAGACCATCGTCGAGCGCTTCATGCGCCGCTGGCGGGGCGAGCCCGACCCCAAGCACGTCGCCGCCGTCGACGCGTACTGGACCTCCGCCGCCGAGCACGGCATGAACGCCTCCACCTTCACCGCCCGCGTCATCGCCTCCACCGGCGCCGACGTCGCCGCCGCGCTCTCCGGCGCGGTCGGGGCCATGTCCGGGCCGCTGCACGGGGGCGCGCCCTCGCGGGTGCTGGGCATGATCGAGGAGATCGAGCGCACCGGCGACGCCACGGCGTACGTCAAGAAGGCCCTCGACCGGGGCGAGCGGCTGATGGGCTTCGGGCACCGGGTCTACCGCGCCGAGGACCCGCGGGCGCGGGTGCTGCGGCGCACCGCCAAGGAGCTGGGCGCGCCGCGCTACGAGGTCGCGGAGGCGCTGGAGCGTGCCGCCCTGGAGGAGCTGCACAACCGGCGGCCGGACCGGGTGCTGGCCACCAACGTCGAGTTCTGGGCGGCGATCACGCTGGACTTCGCGGAGGTCCCCGCGCCCATGTTCACGTCGATGTTCACCTGCGCGCGGACCGCCGGGTGGAGCGCGCACATCCTGGAGCAGAAGCGGACGGGCCGCCTCGTCCGCCCCTCGGCGCGCTACGTCGGGCCGGGCACCCGCGGCCCGCAGGAGATCGACGGGTACGGGGACATCTCGCGGTAGCGGGCAGCGCGAGCGGGGGCGGGCCGCCCCCGCTCCCTACCTGGGCCGCCCCCGCTCCCTACCCGCCGTCCGCGCCCAGCGCCCCGTCCAGGATCCGCGCCCACTGCGCCACCACCCGCTCCCGGCGCGCGCTGTCGTCCGTCAGCAGATTGGCCAGGCCCAGGCCGCGGCCCATGTCGAGGAACCCCTGAATGGCCTCCCGGACCCCCGGCACCGTCTCGTCGGCGCCCAGCAGCTCCACCGCCATGCGGTGCGTCTCGCGGCCGATGCGGGACTCCAGGACGGTCACCCGGGCGCCCAGCTGGGGTTCGTACGACGCCGCGACCCACAGCTGGAGCGCGGCCCGGAACAGCGGGCCGGTGTACAGGTCGACCAGCTCGGTGACGACCGCGTGGGTGCGGGCCGTGCCCTCGCCCGCCGGGGCGAGGGTCCGCAGCTCCGCCGAACGCTGGTCCGCGACGTGCTCGACCGCGGCCGTGAACAGGTCCTCCCGGGTCGGGAAGTGATGCTGGGCCGCGCCCCGGGACACCCCGGCGCGCTCCGCGACCACCGACACCGTCGACCCCGCCCAGCCGTACTCGGCCAGGCACGCCACGGCGGCCTCCAGCAGCCGCTGCCGGGTCGCGCGGCTGCGGTCCTGCTTGGGGTCGCGCGGAGGCGTACGGGTACCCGGGCTCACTTCCCGGCCCCCGTCACCCACGCCGGATCCCGCCGCTCCCGGAACGCCGTCATCCCCTCCCGTGCCTCCGCCGACGCGAACAGCCGCGCCGACAGCTCCGCGAGCCCCTCCCCGTCCCGGTCGAACGCCCGCCGCACCTCGGCCGTCACCAGCCGCTTGGACTCCGCCAGGCCCTGCGGGGAACCGCGGCGCAGCCCGTCCAGTACGGGCGCGAGCACCCCGTCCGCTTCGCCCTCCGGGTCCGCCACCGTCACCAGGCCGATCCGGGCCGCCTCGGCGGCGTCGAACCGTTCCCCCGTGAGGTAGTAGCGGGCCGCCGCGCGGGCGTCCAGGCGGGGCAGCAGCGGCATCGATATGACCGCCGGGGCCAGCCCGAGCCGCGCCTCGGTGAACGCGAAGCTCGCGCCCCGCCCCGCCGCCGAGATGTCGCACGCCCCGAGCAGCCCGAGACCACCGGCCCGCACATGCCCGGTGACCCGCGCGACCACCGGCTTGGGCAGCTCCACGAGGGCGCGCAACAGCGCGACCAGCCCCTGCGCGCCCGACACGGCCGGGGGTTCGCGCAGATCCGCGCCCGCGCAGAACGTGTTGCCGGTGTGCGCGAGCAGCACCGCCCGGACCTCCGGGTCCGCCTCGGCCGCCGCCAGCCCGGCGCGCAGCTCGGCGACCAGGCGGGCGGAGAGGGCGTTGCGGTTGTGCGGCGAGTCCAGCGTGAGCGTCCTGATGCCGTGGTCGTCGGACGAGCGCACCAAGGGAGCGTCGGCGTGGTTGTCGGTCATGGGGTGGTCGAACTCCTCTCCCTGGCGCGCAGTTCGCGGCGCAGGATCTTCCCGGCGGCCGAGCGCGGCACGCTCTCCGTGAACTCCACGCGGCGGACCTTCTTGTACGGGGCCACCTGCCCGGCAACGTACGCGATCAGCTCGTCCTCCGAGATCCGGGCACCGGGCCCGCGCACCACGTACGCCTTCGGGATCTCGTTGCCGTCCCCGTCCGTCACGCCGATCACGGCGGCGTCGGCGACGGCCTCGTGCGCGATCAGCACGGCCTCCAGATCGGCCGGGGCGACCTGGTAGCCCTTGTACTTGATCAGCTCCTTCAGCCGGTCCACCACGAACAGCCAGCCGTCCGCGTCCACATGGCCGATGTCGCCGGTGTGCAGCCAGCCGTCCGCGTCGACCATGGCCGCCGTGTCGTCGGGCCGCCCCAGGTAGCCCTTCATCACCTGCGGGCCCCGGATCAGGATCTCCCCGTCCTCGCCGGGCCCCACATCCCGGCCGTCACGAGAGCCGCCGTCCCTCCCCACGATGCGCATCTCGGTGCTCGGCAGCAGCTTCCCCACCGTCCCCGGCGGAACGCCCTCCGCCTCCCGGGGCACCAGATGGCAGCACGGTGACAGCTCCGTCATCCCGAACCCCTGGAGCAGCGGCGGTACGCCCAGCCGCCGCGCGCACGCCTCCGCCAGCCGCGTGTCCAGCGGCGCCGCCGCGCTCAGCACGTACCGCACCGACGACAGGTCGTGCTCCGCCACCGCCGGGTGCTTGGCGAGCGCCAGCACGATCGGCGGCGCCACGTACAGCGCCTGCGCCTCGTACCGCTCGATCGCGGTCAGAAACTGGTCCAGATCGAAGCGCGGCAGCACGATCACCGTGGCACCGGCCCGCAGCGGGGCGTTCATGAGCGCCGTCAGCCCGTACGCGTGGAAGAACGGCAGCACCGCGAGCACCCGTTCGCCCGGCCGCGCCGGGACCAGCGCCTCGACCTGCGCCAGATTGGTCGCGACGCTGCGGTGCGTCAGCATCACGCCCTTCGGGCTGCCCGTCGTCCCCGACGAGTACGGCAGCACCGCCACGTCCTCCGCCGGGTCGATCTCCACCGCCGGCTCCGGCGCCGTGCCCTCCAGCATGTCGCGCAGCGAACGATGCCCGCCCGCCTCGTCGCACACGAAGATCTCCCGCACCCCGCCCGCCTGCTCCGCCGCCTGCCGCGCCACTCCCAGCAGCGGCGATACCGTCACGATCCACGTCGCCGCCGCGTCCCGCAGCTGCTGGGCGAACTCCTCGGCCGTCGACAGGGGATGCACCGTGGTGACCGCCGCGCCCGTGCGCGTCACCCCGTAGAACGCCATGGGATACATCAGCGAGTTGGGGCTGTGCAGCGCCACCACCTCCCCCTTGTGCACCCCCGCCGCCGCCAGCTCCGCGGCGATCCGGCGCGAGGCGTGGTCCAGCGCCGCGTAGCCGACGCTCTCCCCCGTCACGCCGTCGATCAGCGCCGTACGGTCCCCGAACTCCTTCGCCGCGCGGCCCAGCACCGCGTCGTGAATGGGCAGATCGACGGGCGGGACATCGGGAAACTCGCTGCGCAGCGCCATGGCCGCTCCCCTCGGGTCACTGTGCCTGCCAGTTGCCTTGCCTGTGCGCCTTCCCGTCCGTTCTGCCCCGCTCGTCGCGTCGGTACGACCGTCAGTACGACTTCGGCAGCCCCAGCGTCTGATGCGAGACAAAGTTGAGGATCATCTCCCGGCTGACCGGCGCGATCCGCGCCACCCGCGCCGCCGTGATCAGCTTCGCCAGCCCGTATTCCTCCGTCAGGCCGTTCCCGCCCAGCGTGTGCACCGCCTGGTCCACCGCCTTCACGGCCGCCTCCCCGGCCGCGTACTTCGCCATGTTGGCCGCCTCCCCCGCGGCCGCGTCCTCCCCCGCGTCGTACAGGTACGCCGCCTTCGCCATCATCAGCCGGGCCAGCTCCACCTCGATGTGCGCCTGGGCGAGGGGGTGTGCGATCGCCTGGTGCGCGCCGATCGGCTCCTTCCACACCTGGCGGGTGCGCGCGTAGTCCACCGCCTTCGCCAGCGCGTGACGGCCCATCCCGAGGGCGAACGCCGCCGTCATGATGCGCTCAGGGTTGAGCCCCGCGAACAGCTGCGCAAGACCCGCGTCCTCGTCCCCCACCAGCGCGTCCGCCGGGAGCCGTACGTCGTCCATGACGACCTCGAACTGCTTCTCGTTCGCGGCCAGTTCCATGGGGATGTGGTGGTACGAGAAGCCGGGGGTGCCGCCCGGGACGATGAACAGGCAGGGCTTGAGCTTCCCCGTACGCGCGTCCTCCGTGCGGCCCACGATCAGGGTCGCGTCGGCGATGTCCACGCCGGAGATGAAGACCTTGCGGCCGGTGAGCACCCACTCCGTGCCCTCGCGGCGCGCGGTGGTGGTGATGCGGTGCGAGTTCGATCCGGCGTCCGGCTCCGTGATGCCGAACGCCATCGTCACGCTGCCGTCCGCCAACCCCGGCAGCCAGCGGGACTTCTGCGCGTCCGTGCCGTACCGGGCGATCACCGTGCCGCAGATCGCGGGCGACACGACGAGCATCAGCAGCGGACAGCCCGCCGCGCCCAGCTCTTCGAGCACGATGGACAACTCGGCTATGCCGCCCCCACCGCCGCCGTACGCCTCGGGGAGGTTGACGCCGAGGTAGCCGAGCTTGCCCGCCTCAGCCCAGAGGTCGCGGGTGGCGGTGTCGAGGTTGTCCCGGCCGAAGGACGCGACCGCGGCGCGGAGGTCGGCCTGTTCCGGGGTGTCGATGGGCGTGTGCGCCCGGGCCTGGCTCATGTGCGGCTCCGTCCGTCGTCCTGGGGGGATGGCTGGTGCGGGGTGGCTGCCTCGGCTTTGGTGGCTGTTTCGTCGTGCGCGGCTGTTTCGTCGTGCGCGGCTGTTTCGTCGTGCGCGGCTGTTTCGTCGTGCGCACCTGTTTCGTCGTGGGGCGTGACGACCGCGAGCAGCGCGCCGACCTCGACCTGACGGCCCTCGGCGGCGTGCAGCGCGGTGAGCACCCCGGCGGTGGGGGCCGTGACGCGGTGCTCCATCTTCATCGCCTCCAGCCACAGCAGCGGTCGGCCCGCCTCCACGGGGTCGCCCACGGCGACGTCGGCGATCCGCACCACCGTGCCGGGCATGGGGGCCAGCAGGGAGCCCGGCGCGGTGCGGGCGGTGGGGTCGGGGAAGCGGGACAGGGGGGTGAGGGTGTGCGATCCGAGGGGCGCGTCGACGTATATGCGGTCGTCGTGGCGTGAAACGTCGAACTTCCGCCTGATGCCGTCGACTTCGAGGACGACATGGTGCGGCGTCGCCCGGAGCAGCCGGAGGTCCGGGAAGCCCTCCGCGACGAGGCCGTCGCGGGTGAGCCGGTAGCGGACCTCGTGCTCGGTGCCGTCCGCTGCGCGGTACGTCTTGATCTGCGGCTGGGACGGCACGTTCCGCCAGCCCCCGAGCCGCCCCGCCACCGTCGCGGGCCGATCCGATGCGTCGGCCAGCGCGGCGGCGAGGGCGGCCGGGGCCAGGCCCTCCCCGTCGTCCTCGGTGAGGGCGTCGAGGTGGCGTTCGAGGAAACCGGTGTCCATGCGTCCGGCCTCGAACTCCGGGTGCCGCAGGGCCCGTACCAGCAGGTCGCGGTTGGTGACCGGGCCGTGGATCCGGGCGCGCTCCAGCCCGTGGGCCAGCCGCCGCAGCGCCTCGGCGCGGGTGGGCGCCCAGGCGATGACCTTGGCCAGCAGGGGGTCGTAGTGGACGCCGATCACGTCCCCGTCCGCGATGCCGGAGTCGACGCGCAGTCCGGGGAGGTCCAGCCGCCGCATCACGCCCGCCTGCGGCTGCCATCCCCGCCCCGGGTCCTCCGCGTACAGCCGCGCCTCGACCGCGTGGCCGCGCGGGGAGGGGGGCTCGGGGTCCAGGGGTCGGCCCTCGGCCACCCGCAGTTGGAGGGCCACCAGGTCCAGCCCGTACACCTCCTCCGTCACCGGGTGCTCGACCTGGAGGCGGGTGTTCATCTCCAGGAAGTACGCCCGGCCCGCCGACGAGACCAGGAACTCGACGGTGCCCGCGCCCTCGTACCCGATGGCCCGGGCCGCGTTCACCGCCGACTCCTCCAGCAGGCCGCGCAGTTCGTGGCCGAGGCCCGGGGCCGGGGCCTCTTCGACGACCTTCTGGTGGCGGCGCTGGAGGGAGCAGTCGCGGGTGCCGAGGGACCAGACGGTGCCGTGGGTGTCGGCCAGCACCTGGACCTCGACGTGGCGGGCGCCCTCGACGTACGGCTCGACGAACACCTCGCCGTCCCCGAAGGCGGACGCCGCCTCCGCGCGGGCGGAGGTCAGTTCGGCGGCGAGCGCGGGCGCCTCGCGGACGACGCGCATGCCGCGGCCGCCGCCGCCCGCCGCGGCCTTGATGAGGACGGGCAGGTCGTCCGCGGCGACCCGGTCGGGGTCGAGGGAGTCGAGGAGGGGGACGCCCGCGTCGCGCAGGAGCCGTTTGGCGCGGGTCTTGGAGGCCATGGCCTGCATCGCCGCGGGCGGCGGCCCGACCCACAGCAGCCCCGCGTCGCGTACGGCCTGGGCGAAGGCGGCGTCCTCGGAGAGGAAGCCGTAGCCGGGGTGGACGGCGTCGGCGCCCGCCGCCAGGGCGGCCTTGGTCAGCACGTCGCCGCGGAGGTAGGTGTCGGCGGGGGCGTCACCCGGCAGCCGTACGGCCGTGTCGGCCTCCCGGACGTGCGGGGCGTCGGCGTCCGCGTCGGAGTGGACGGCGACGGTGGCGATGCCGAGTTCCCGGCAACTGCGGATGACGCGGCGGGCGATCTCGCCGCGGTTGGCGATGAGGAGGGTTCGGATCACGGACATCACGGCGGGGTTTTCCTCACATCCGGAAGACGCCGAAGCCACCGCGCGCCCCCTCGACGGGCGCGGTGTGGACGGCGGAGAGACAGAGGCCGAGGACGGTGCGGGTGTCGCGCGGGTCGATGACGCCGTCGTCGTACAGCCGCCCGGAGAGGAAGTGCGGCAGCGACTCGGACTCGATCTGCTGCTCGACCATGGCGCGCAGGGCGGCGTCGCCGTCGTCGTCGTACGGCTGCCCCTTGGCGGCGGCGGACTGGCGGGCGACGATCGACAGCACCCCGGCGAGCTGCTGCGGGCCCATGACGGCGGACTTGGCGCTGGGCCAGGCGAAGAGGAAGCGCGGGTCGTACGCGCGGCCGCACATGCCGTAGTGGCCCGCGCCGTAGGAGGCGCCGATGAGGACGGAGAGGTGGGGGACGCGGGAGTTGGAAACCGCGTTGATCATCATGGCGCCGTGCTTGATGATCCCGCCCTGTTCGTAGGCGCGGCCGACCATGTAGCCGGTGGTGTTGTGGAGGAAGAGGAGGGGGATGTCGCGCTGGTTGGCGAGCTGGATGAACTGCGCGGCCTTCTGCGACTCCTCGCTGAACAGCACCCCCTGGGCGTTGGCCAGGATGCCGACGGGATAGCCGTGGAGGGTGGCCCAGCCGGTGGCGAGGCTGGCCCCGTACAGCGGCTTGAACTCGTCGAAGTCGGAGCCGTCGACGATGCGGGCGATGACCTCCCGGGGGTCGAAGGGCACCTTGAGGTCGCCGGGGACGATGCCGAGCAGCTCGTCGGCGTCGTACTTCGGCGGCTCGGCCGGGCCCGGGTCGGGGTGGGCCTTGCGCCAGTTGAGGCGGGCGACGACGCGGCGCGCCTGGTGGAGGGCGTCGGGCTCGTCGGTGGCGAAGTAGTCGGCGAGCCCGGAGGTGCGGGCGTGCATGTCGGCGCCGCCGAGGGATTCGTCGTCGCTCTCCTCGCCGGTGGCCATCTTGACCAGCGGCGGACCGCCCAGGAAGACCTTGGACCGCTCCTTGACCATGATCACGTGGTCGGACATCCCCGGGATGTACGCGCCTCCGGCGGTGGAGTTGCCGAAGACCACGGCGACGGTGGGGATGCCGTCGGCCGACAGCCGGGTGAGGTCCCGGAAGAGGGCGCCGCCGGGGATGAAGATCTCCTTCTGGGAGGGGAGATCGGCGCCGCCGGACTCGACGAGGCTGACGACCGGGAGGCGGTTGACGCGGGCGATCTCATGCGCGCGCAGGATCTTCTTCAGCGTCCACGGATTGCTGGCACCGCCCCGCACGGTCGGATCGTTGGCGCTGATCAGGCACTCGACGCCGGAGATCACGCCGATGCCGGTGACGACCGAGGCGCCGACCGGGTAGTCGCTGCCCCAGGCGGCGAGCGGGGACAGCTCCAGGAAGGGCGTATCGGGGTCCAGGAGGAGTTCGATGCGCTCCCGGACGAGGAGCTTCCCGCGCTTGCGGTGGCGCTCGACGTACTTCTCGCCGCCGCCCGCGAGCGCCTTGGCGTGTTCCGCCTCCAGTTCGGTCAGCTTGGCGAGCATCGCCTCGCGATGGGCCGTGTAGTCGGCGCCTGCGGGGTCGAGCGCGGACGCGAGCACGGTCAAAGCAGTACCTCCGGTATGTCGAGGTGGCGCGAGCGCAGCCATTCGCCGACCGCCTTGGCCTGCGGGTCGAAGCGGGCCTGCGCCGCGACGCCCTCGCCGAGCAGGCCGTCGACGGTGAAGTTGAGGGCGCGCAGACGCGGGAGTTGGTGGCGGGTGATCGGCAGATCGGCGGTCTCCGGGAGGAGTTCGCGGAGCCGGGCGGGGGTGAGGGTGTGGACCAGCCAGCGCCAGGCGTCGTCGGTACGCACCCACACGCCGATGTTGGCGCTCCCGCCCTTGTCGCCGCTGCGGGCCCCGGCGACCGCGCCGAGGGGCGCCCGGCGCGTGGGGCCGCTGATCGGCTGCGGCAGCGGGGGCTCGTCGACGGGCATGAGGTGCCGGGTGTCCGGAGCCGGGGCGATCGCGGTCCGCGTGCCGTCCGGCAGGACGGCGATGTGCGGAACTGCGTCGTGCGGGACGTACGCCGCCTCGAACACCCCGTACGGGGCGGCCTTGCCGGGCGGGGCGGTGACGTGGAAGCCGGGCAGGCTGGCGAGGGCCAGTTCCACGGCCGCGCCGCTGACCGCCCGCCCCACGGTGTCCGGGTCGCGGTCCCGGACGACGAGCCGCAGCAGCGCGCTCGCCTCCTCCTGCACGTCCGCGTCGGGGCGGTCGGTGCGGGCCAGCGTCCAGCGGACCTCGGCGGGGCGGCGCTTGGCGAGGGCCGCCTCCATCTGGTCCCGTACGAGGGCGGCCTTGGCATCGATGTCGAGCCCGGTGAGGACGAAGACGATTTCGTTGCGGTACCCGCCGAGCCGCGTCAGCCCGGCCTTCAGGGTCGGCGGCGGCGCCTCGCCCCGTACGCCGTGGATCCTCACCCGGTCGGTGCCGTCCTGGGTGAGCCGTACGGAGTCCAGCCGGGCCGTCACGTCCGGCCCGGGGTAGCGGGCGCCCGCCGTCTCGTACAGCAGCTGGGCCGTGACGGTGCCGACGGTGACGGCACCGCCGGTACCCGGGTGCTTGGTGATGACGGCCGACCCGTCCGGGTGGATCTCGGCGAGCGGGAAGCCGGGGCGGCGCAGGTCGTCGATCTCGGTGAAGAACGCGTAGTTCCCGCCGGTCGCCTGCGTCCCGCACTCCAGCACATGCCCGGCGACCACGGCCCCGGCCAGCGCGTCCCAGTCGTCCGCCGCCCACCCGAAGTGCGCGGCGGCGGGCCCGGTGACGAGCGCGGCGTCGGTGACCCGCCCGGTGACCACGACGTCCGCCCCGCCTCGTAGACACGCGGCGATCCCGCCGCCCCCGAGGTACGCGTTGGCGCTGACCACCCCCGGCCCCCAGTCCCGCGCCCCCAGCAGATCGTCGCCCTCCACGTGCGCGACCCGGCACCCGATCCCGAGCCGCTCCGCGAGCCCCCGGATGGCGTCGGCCAACCCGCCCGGATTCAGCCCACCCGCGTTGGCGACGATCCGCACGCCCCGCTCGACGGCGAGCCCGAGGGTGTCCTCCAGCTGACGGAGGAAGGTGGCGGCGTAACCGCGGGAGGGATCCTTGGCCCGGTCCCGCCCGAGGATCAGCATGGTCAACTCGGCGAGATAGTCCCCGGTCAGGACATCGAGCGGCCCGTCGGTGAGCATCTCGCGCAGCGCGTCGAAGCGGTCCCCGTAGAACCCGGAGGCGTTGCCGATGCGGAGGGGTTCCGGCGCGTTGGGTCCGGTGATGGTCACGCGGCACCCCCGCCGGGTGCGGGGCCGTCGGTGGGCGCGGTGCCCCGGGTGGGTGCGGTGCCGTCGGTGACGCCCCCGCCGGGCATGGCACCTCGGGCAGGTGCGGTACCGCCACCGGGCGGGGTGCCGTCGCCGAACGCGGGGCCGCCGGTGGGCGCGCCCCCACCGGGTGCGGGGCCGCTTGCGGACGCGACACCCCCGGTGGGCGCGGGGCCACCCGTGAATGCGTCACCGCCGGGCGGGGTGCCCCCGGTGGGCGCGGGGCCTCCGCCGGACGTAGCGTCACCGCCGGGCGCGGCCGGTTGACCGGGTGCGTGCTCGTCGGCGGGTGCCGTACCGGCAGGGCGGGCTCCGCCAGCGGGCGGGGCGGCCGTGCCGGGCACAGCCGGTCCACCAGCCGCACCTCCGCCCGGCCGTCGCCCTTGCCCCGGGGGGCCCGCGAAGGCCTGGGCGATGTCCAGCCAGTGGTCCGCGTCGGGGCCCTCGGCCCGTACGGCCAGGTCGTCGCGGTGGGCGCGTTGCGTGACCAGCAGGCAGAAGTCGAGCGCGGGGCCCGTGACGCGTTGGGCCGCGTCCTCGGGGCCGTACGTCCACACCTCGCCACCCGGTGCGGTGAGTTCGACGCGGAACTCCTCGGCGGGCGGCTCCAGACCGCGCACCGCGTAGGCGTACCCCCGGGCCCGTACGCCGATGCGGGCCACGTGCCGCAGCCGGGCGGTGGGGGTGCGGCCCACGCCCAGCGCGTCGGCCACGTCCTGGCCGTGCGCCCAGGTCTCCATCAGCCGCGCCGTCACCATCGACATGACGCTCATCGGCGGCCCGTACCACGGCAGCCGGGCGCCGGGCGGCTGCGCGGCGAGCACCCGCACCAGCCGCTCCCGCCCCTCCCGCCACCGCTCCAGCAGCACGGCAGGCGGCTCGGCCGCGCCGCGCTCCGCACCCTCGTCCACGAACCGCTCCGGCGCGGCAAAGGCCTTCCGCACCTCCTCGGCGAACCCCTCGGGGTCCTCGGCCGCCTGCACCGCCCGCGCGTCGGTCCAGGCGAGGTGGGCGATCTGGTGCGCGATGCTCCACCCGACGGCCGGTGTCGGCGTACGCCATTGCTCAGCGGGCAGCCCGGCCACCAGACCGTCCAACTCCTCGCTCTCGGCGCGCAGATCGCCGAGCAGGGCTTCCGTATCGGACACGCGGGACTCCCGGTCGTGATGCGGCGGTGCGGAGCGTCGGGAGTGAGCGTGGCAGCGCGACAGGAAACAATCAAGCATGCTTGCATGATTTTTGACAGGCCGGAGCGGCGGCCACGACATGGGGACGAAGTCCGAGCACCGCCGCGGGGTAACCAGGCCGGATTTCCGCAGGTTTGCCCGGGGGTACCGTTCATCGTGTCACGGCCAGAAGGGGGTTCCGTATGCCCGACAACGGTCAGGACCACATCGGCGCGCGACTGCGCGAAATCCGGAAGCGACGGCGGCTCACCCAGCGCGGGTTGTCGGAGGCGTCCGGGGTTTCCCTGTCGTGGATCAGGAAGCTGGAACAGGGCGAGCAGCAGGACACCCGCCTCGAGACCGCCCGAAAACTGGCGGCAGCGTTGGGGGTGTCCACCACGCGGCTCATCGCCGAGCACCGCGAGGACAGCGCGGACGACCTGACGATGGCACGCTGGGAGCCGGTACGCCAAGCCCTGTGCGCCCCGATGCCCCACGCCGGTTCGGGGCAGGAACCCACCCTCAAGGGGGTCGACGAGGCCCTCACGGCCGCCCTTCCGTTCTTCTCCGGCGATCGCTTCGCCGACCTCCGCCCCGTTCTCCCCCCGCTGCTGCGCGATGTCGACGCCCTCGCCGAACTCGACCCGCGCGGTCGACGTCTGCGCGGTCGGCTGATGCAGCTCACCGGGTGGCTGATGGTGCAGACGCGCCAGTTCGACGCCGCCGAGAAAGCCCTCGACCGGGCCGCGGAGGATGCCGCGGACCGCCTCGACGGTGCCGCCATCGCGAGCACGCGCTGCTGGCTGCTGCTGCGTCAAGGCCAACTCGCGCAGGCTCGCGCCGTGGCCGAGCGCGAGGCAGACGACGCGGAGCCGCGCCTGTCCCGCGCCACGCCCGCTGAACTGAGCGCTTGGGGTTGGCTGCTCCTGCGCGCGTCCGCCGCCGCGGTGCGGGACAACGAGTCCGACGTCGCTACGGACGCTCTGCGGCTCGCCCACTCGGCCGCCGTCGCCATGGGCCGCGAGTTCGCCCCCGACGGGGACTTCCTCCGAGCTTTCGGCCCTGTGACCGTCGCCCTCAAGCGGGCGGAGAACGCGATGGTCGCGGAGGAGCCCGAGCGCGTCCTGAGCCTGGCGGCACGCATCCCCGCCGGAGGTCTCCGTCCGACGTCGAACAACCGAAACCGTCATCTGCTGGACGTGGCCAGGGCTCACGTGATGAAGCGGCGGCACGCCGATGCCTTCGGGGTGCTGCAAGGCGTCTGGGCCGATGCCCCGGAATGGCTGCCCAACCAGCACTACGCGCGGGACATCCTCGGCGACATCATCGCCAAGCGGAGGACCATGACCCCCGAGATGCAGAGCATGGCGGACGCGCTCGGGGTCCCGCTGTGACGCTGGGGGGTACTTCCCCGACCCCGCAGACGAAAGTGCCATTGATCGGCTACTCAGAGCGAACTTGGCGTCACGTCACGGGACCGAACTTCATCGAAGGAGCCGTGACGTGTTCACCAAGTCACCTGGAACCCCGGCGGGAACTGCCCTGCGCCTGCTGCCGTGGTCCAGCCCGGACGGCAAGCCGTGCTATCTGGCCCCCGGCGACGGCAATAGCCCTCTGAGCCGACGGGCCGACGAAGTCGAGGCCCTACAGCTGAGCATGGGGGCTCAGCTCCTCGCCCATGCGCGCGCTTTACTCGACGACCGAAAGGCGAGCGCCGGGGAACTGCGCTTCCTGGCCACCCGGCTGACCGAGGCGCTACGCGATGTCCTACGAGTCGCCGAGAGCCGGGGCGAGCGCCTGCCCGCGTACGACGACGGCGGCGACACCGAACCACATGGCCATCCTGCGCCCTCGGAGGCGGCGGAGTCGTCGTGACTGCCCACACCCGCGTTAGCCGGAAGTTAGCAGGGGCGGGAGTCCTGTTAGCGGGGCGGCAGTTTTGCGGTAGCGGCCCCGACCAGAGTGGTTGTCGTACCGAGGAGACCACGACACCGACTGCCACGGGGGGACCCCAAATGAGCTCCAACACCACCGTCCGCACCACTCGCCGCCACACCCTGCGCGTTGCCGCCGCGGCCCTGATCGCCGCCGCCGGCCTCAGCCTGACCGCCTGCTCGGGCTCGGACACCGCCGGCCCGAAGCCCGCAGCCGCCGCCTCGTCCGCCTCCGCCGGGGCCCAGGGCTCCGACGCCAAGGTCGACACCAAGGCAGGCAAGGCGACGTCGCCGTCCCACACCCAGAAGCTGGTGGACGGCAGCACGGCAGAGATCTACGAGCTCGGCGAACAGCACTACCGCCTCAAGATCGTCAACGATGGCTCCGAACTGGCCACGATGGAGGCGAAGGAGGGCGACGCCGGGCTCGACGCCAACGGCATGTACGTCGTGCTCACGGCGGGCGGCGAGGTCCGCTCCTGGATGGGCGGCGAACACCAGGGACCGGGCACCTTCAAGCTCGCGGGCGGTTGGACGGCCAAGGTCACGAAGGTCGGCGAACTCCACTACCGTGCGAAGATCTACGGCTTCGAGGGCGAGGCCGCCACGATCGAGGCGAACAAGAAGGACGCCGGGCTCGACGCCAACGGCAGCTCCATCGTGCTCAGCTCCGGCGGCGTGATCAGCTCCCACGATTGACGTGCTCCCCGGCCTGAAGTCCGGGAATTCCTGCCACGGTCGGGTGACCGTCTGGGTGGCTTCCTGCTTCAACGCGCTGCGCCAGGACTTTCGCCCTGGTCTTACCTGCGCTCTGCGAGGCGTTTGGCCTGTCCGCCCGTCCGGCGGCCAGGGTGTTCCGGGAAGCGTTGTCGTCGCGGTCGTGGACGGCCCCGCACCCTGCGCATGTCCATTGGCGGACGTGGAGGGGTTTGGGGCCGTCCTTGACTCCGCACTCGGAGCAGACTTGCGAGGTTGGCTCGAACCGTCCGATCTTCCCGAAGTACCGGCCGTGCTTGATGGCCTTGTATTCCAGCATGTTCACGAACGCCGACCATCCGGCGTCATGCACGGACTTGGCCAGCCGGGTCCGCGCGAGACCGGACACCGCGAGGTCTTCCACATACAGTCGGGTAGCCGGGACGCATTGCTGCGTCCCGGCCCCCTCAGAACCGTGCATGCGATTCACACCGCACACGGCTCAAGCAAGCCCTACGGGCGTCGCAGGTTCCTGCTGTCTGGTCCGTCTGCCGTCATGAGCATGGTGCTGTCGGTGACAGTCGGCGTGTACGAGGCGAAGATTCGTGCGTTCGTCCGTTCCCCCATCGCGCCGGTAGACGAAATGGTGCTTGTTCAGCGCCTTCTTGGAGGCGGCGAACCATGCAATCCACTCGCGTGGGCTCTCCGGTTCGTACTCGGCACCTGGGATGAGCGCCTGACAGCAGAGTGGGCAGAGCCCCTTCTGCCGGTACGCCAGGGACAGGCTGACCTTGTCCATCGGCGGCGGCGTCTTCTTGCGGCGGCGAGTCTCCCAATATCCGATCAGCGCCGGGTCGTCCAGGGACGCTCGGTACTTGGTCAGTGTGTGGCGGACGATGCCGGTCCAGGCGAACTTGGGCAGGTAGGCGCCGCTGCTGCGGTCACCGAAGACCCAGTTGTCATTCCTGGACTTGTTGAACTTGCCGAAGTATCTCTTGACGATCCAATTCTTCGGCTTCTTCGGGTGCTGACGTTTCGCCCACCGGTAGGTGAGCTTGAAAACGTAATGATCCAGCAAGGCGAAAGTCCTGCTGGACACCACCGTCCGGTAGTAAGCCGACCACCCTCTCACGATGGGGGTCAGCTTCAGGACGACAGCCTGTTCGTTGGCCCCGTTGAGGGTCACGATTTCTGCCTTCATCCTGGCCCGGATCCTCTTGACCGCGTCCTTGCTCGGTTTGACGAGAGTCTTGCTCCCGTAGCGCCTGACGTTGAACCCCAGGAAGTCGAACCCCTGCGAGAGGTGCACGACCCTGGTCTTCTCCTCATTGAATCGAAGACCTCTTGGGGCCAGCCAGTTTCCGAGCGCCTTCCTGACTTGCTCCACTTCGCTTTCGTCATGACACAAGGCAACGAAATCGTCCGCGTAACGAATCAGGATGGGAGTGCCCTTCGCCGCAACAGGAGGTTTCCCCTTCCCTGCGCTTTGGTATCGGCACCCGGCGGCTTCCTCCATCCCGTGCAGTGCAATGTTCAGCAGCAAGGGACTGATGACCCCGCCTTGCGGGGTCCCCTCTTCAGTAGGAGCGAATCGCCCGTAGTCCATGACCCCGGCCTTCAGCCATCCTCGGATGAGTTCCCTTCCGGGGAACTCGCCGACAGCGTCGAGCAGGTGGTCGTGACTGATGCGGTCGAATGCTGCTGCCAGGTCCGCGTCGAGGACCCACAGGCGCTTAGCGTCCTTGCGGGCGGTCGCGCCGAAGATGGCCTCAATGGCGTCGTGGCACCCCCGACCGGGGCGGAAGCCGTACGACCTCGCCTCGAACCGGGCCTCCCACTCGGGTTCCAGCGCGTTCTTCACGCGGGCCTGGAGTACCCGGTCACGGATGACCGGGATGCCGAGTGGTCGCTGTTTCCCATTGCTCTTCGGAATGTACACGCGCTTGACCGGCATTGCCCGCCAAGGAGTCGACGCCCAGTGGGTCTGGGATGCCAACTCGCCCCGCGCCTTCGGCGTCAGAGCGATTTCCTTATCGACGCCTGCCGTCTTGCGCCCAGCGCTCTGCTGCGCGACACGCTTCACGCTGACCAGCGTGTTGCTGCGGCTGCGCAACATGAGCTTTTGCAGGTTGCGGACCTTCTTGAGGTCCCCTTCCTGCGACGCCCTGAAGATCCTACGCCTCAGTCGCCGTACCTCATCCTCGCAACTGGCCCAGTCGATGCTGTGCCAGTCGATGGACTGGTCCTCCGGTCCGTTCACCGGAGCGTTCGGGTTCTCGACCGTGGCCTGAGTTCCCATCTTTCCCCCCAGCGCCTAACTTGTCCTTCGGTTCCGGTTTCTTTGCACGTGAGTCTTCAAGGCTCACCTGACCCACGTCAGCTCCCTTTCGGGCCGAGCCAGAGGGCTCGTATCCGGTGGGTTATGCGGGGGCAGAATAGGAGTCCTGCCATGCCCCGGTTTCCC
>NZ_JAIWIH010000024.1:0-95876 GCF_052851135.1 Streptomyces sp. BRA346
GACACCGAGGGACCTCGAACTCGCCGCATAACCCCAGCAACCCCGAACCACCCCAAAACCGACAGGGGTGTCTTGACGGAAGACATAGAGGCACCCCCCGTGATCAGCCCGAGCGCCTCCTCCCACATCGGCCGAGGCGGCTCACTCGGTGTCGCCGATCCCGAGCACGGGAACGCCTTCGGCTACGCGATGAACAACATCATCGGAGGTCCCAACGATGTGCGAGCGACGTTGCTGGTTGACGCTGTGCAGATGTCGCTGGCGTAGCTGAACACGGGCACCGTCAGTTCTCCACACGCAAGACTGGGCCGTGGACGGCAGCCCAACGAGATTGGTCAGCAACGACGCAGCGTCCTGTGCATAGCCTCGGCACCGGCTGCTGGGCATCAGTTCCCTGCGGGATCGCCCCAGGGTCGTGGCCATCAGAAGCACTACCTGCGCAACTAGACAAACCGCTCATCCGAACCGGTCACCGCCGTACGGAATCTGGTCAGACTCGACCAAGGCGGCCACAACGAGGATCTCAGATCTGCTTCGACCTTCAGCCTGAGTGCCATCGCTCTCACACTGGGTCGCAATCAATGACCCGGAGGTGGCCCGTGGGCAAAATGACAGAGGAGCAGCGGCAGCAGCGAGCCCGAGCCAGGGCCCGCAGCGCAGCGCTGGAAGCAGAGGAGGACGACCGGCGCCGGGAGGAAAAGGACGAGGAGTGGGAGCGGGAAGGCACGTACCTGAGCCGCGAGGAGTTCGAAGCAGGCCATCCTTGCCGCGGCTGCGGCGAGCCGATTCTCGACGGCCGTGGCAACCTACCGCCGCTACTGCGGATGACGTCCGAAGAACAGGCCGAGCACGACGCGGAAGAGGCTCGGTACAAGGAGCGTCACGGCGAGTGCCGCGCCGTACGCTGGACGATGAGCGGATCGCGCACGCAGCACTGCGGCCACTGCTGCCCGCCCCCTCCCATAAGCGAGAAGCAGAGGGAAGTGATCGCTGAGCTACTCTCCCACAAGACCGACAAGCGGGAACTGGACGACTGGGACCTCATACTCACTTGCGACCACACCGTCCGTAGGACCCAACACCGTGATCACCAGCACTACTCGATACCCGTAGCACGGTGCCCGGCCTGCGGGCAGCGGCGGGGCGTAGTCGAGGCCGTACACATCGGCCCCACGGAAGATCCCAAGGGCGAGGTCCGGCGGGAACGCTTGGACGCCGAACTTCGGAAAGCCAAGGCGAAACTGGAGCGACAGCGCAAGGCCGCGGCGAAGACGGAACAGCAAGTCGACGAACTCGCCGGGAAACTCGGAGGAACCGAAAACCACTCCGATAGTTGATTAGCGTACTGTCTCTGCGGCAGGCTGCATATGTATGCGTCGGCAACAGGTCTACCGGTCCCTCCCCCGCCAGCTCAGAGGCACCTGACCCCACGCAGACGTTCCGCATACCCGCATCGACACATCCACATGCACGGGGCCAAGCCCGGTCCCCTCCACGGCTCGACGCGGCATGGAGATGATTCCTAGGCGTTGCCGCTACAGGCCCACGTCACCGATCATTTCGCTCATGCCAGACCCAAACACGCGCACGCCCAACTCCGGTACCGGGCTTCCGGGAGCGAGCTACAGCCGCCGAAACCATCCTGCCTTTACCAGCGACCAGCCCGGCCGCAGCCGCTGGTTCGCCATCGACGAGGCTGGCAATGATGGAGATCAGCTCTATGGGCGTGAGCACCGCTACTTCGTCCTCGGTGGCATCGCCATCGATGACGCAGAGGCCGCTGAAATCCTCCAAGACATCCGCACCCGAGCTCGGGTGCAGGCACCGGAGATTAAATTCCAACGGTCCTTCAGCAAGCTGGGCGACGCCTGGAAGCGCGACATACTCGCGGAACTCCTGTCGCCGTCCGGCGCCCTAGCTGGCCGAACCATACTCTATGTCGTTGACAAGCGGTACATGATCGCTACGAAATTGGTCGACCTTCTCATCGAGGAGCGCTACCACGCCCTCGGCATCGATGTCGTAAGCAACGGGATCGTCCGTAAAATCGCGATTGACCTCGCCACCTGGGGACCGAAAGCTGTGGGCGCCGACCACTTCGATGTGCTGCTAGCCACTACCGCGATGTTCTTCTCCAAGAAAAATCGCCGCGGCGACAAAATCAGCGCCGACGAACTCTACCGTATCTACCGTGAGGCGGCATCCTACTCTCGCCGCAAGAAGAACCCGGCTGTACGCCATCTCGCCGACGTCTTCGAATTCCTGGCGAAACACACCCGCGTCTATGCCGAGGAATTCGCCGCGGAGCGCAGCCAAGCCGCCGCAGGCGTCCCCAGCGCAGTTGCGGGCCTGGACGATGACGCGATGGACCCGATCATCCCCGCCCTCGCCGCGTTGGTGAGCTCCGCATCCGCACGCTTTGGGCGCCTCGACATCCTGGCAGACGAGCAGCGACTCCTCACGGACGAGAAGTTCGACGTCCTCGACAAGGCGATCGCCGCCATGATCACTACATGGCACCAGCGCGACGGGCACGCCCTGCGCGGTGAGCTGGTGCGCGGCCAATCCGCCAGCCACCCGTCGCTGCAACTGGCTGACCTCGTCAGCGGGGCCGGCCTGGCATCTACCCGTCACAGCGATAGCGACCCCGAATCCCAAGAGGACCTGGATCTGGCAGTGCGACAAATATTCCTGCCCGACAGTCTCCTCATCCCCTAGATTCCCGGTGCGCCACAATCTGGTGGCCCCATGCGGTACCAGTACATACCCTGACAGGATGGAAAACAGATCGGCAGATTCAGATGACACGTCCAGCGCGGCGCACGGCATCGGCGGATACGCCTCTGCGCAGGATCTGCCGTCGGTTCGCCAGCTGCATCAGCAGTTGCGGCAGGCTCGGGCGCTTCGGTTCCTGATCCCCCGTGATCAGCGCCCGGACCTTGTGGTCATCGAGCGCCGACTGCAACACCTGTGCGAAACCGTGGATGTGTTCTACCAGGTGCTGGGGCCCAGGAATTGGATCTTCCACGAGAACCTCCCCGTCGACGTCATCGCCGAGCTGCTCATATCCGAGGGGGGTCCCGAGGCTGCGGAAGAGGCGTTCATCGCCCTGTACACCGACCAGGACGCGCTCGCCTTCCGCCTGCAAGTGATCAATAAACTGCCAGCCCTACGCAAGCGGCGGCATCTAATCCTCAAAGCTCACGAGGACTACGCCGCCGGCCGCTACTACGCCTGCATTCACCTGCTGCTCAGCGTCATGGACGGCTTCGTCAACGAATTCGAGACCGTACGCAGGGGCCTGCACGCGCGGCAAGCCGAGGACCTTCATGCATGGGACAGCGTCGTCGGACACCACATGGGCCTGGCCAACGCGCACAAGACGTTCATCAAAGGGAAAAGCGCCACCAACGAGGACCCCGTCTACGAGCTGTACCGCAACGGCATCGTCCACGGCAGCCTCCTCAATTACGACAACATCATAGTGGCGACCAAAGCCTGGAACCGTCTGTTCGCGGTCGTCGACTGGGCCAACGCCACACTCAAGGAGAAGACCCCGCCGCCACCCCGGCCGACCATGAGGCAGCTATGGCACTCACTGTCCGAACTTAGTAGGCACCAAAAGGCCAATGACGTCTGGAAGCCACACCGCGTCAGCTCAGGCGACGCGGGCTTCAGCCAGGAGGCCCCTGCCTCGGCCACCGAGCAGTTCCTGACGGCCTGGGCACAGTGCAACTACGGGCGGATGGCCCAATGGATCTCACAACCCATCCGCGACAAGCACGGCGCTGCCATGCCCCGCGAAGTGAGGATGCTGTACAAGGACCGACCACTATCAGCCTTCACGGTCTTGACCGTCGACCACATCGCGCCGGCCTCCTGCCTCGTCGAGGTCGAGGTCCACCTGGCCGATCAGCCTGACGGTCAGGCAGTCCCGGCAACCTTTCGGTGGCTCTATGAAGACCCGCAAGGAGACCCTGTCTCGTCGCTGCTGCCGGGCCAGTGGCGGCTGTACTGCTGGGAGCCCGACCGGTTCATCCCTTATCCCGACCTCAAGGGATGGTTGAAGCCGGACCCCAACGCGCCGGACGCGAAACCCGATCTACGTGAGCGGCCGAAGGGGGGCCTGGCCTGAAGTACGCGAAATGCAGGGCCTGCGGGCACCGATCTCAGCGCCTCATCATCAACCCAATGTCCGCGTGAACTCCAAGTCAGCCCAGGTGGTACGTCATGGCGTCGTCTCCGCAGTGGACCTCGCTGACGCCGTTGACTGCGCCTACCGGCTGCGCCAGAACCTCTCCGACCGCGATGTCGAGTTGTGCACCACCGCCCAGGCCATCTGATCTGACGGCAGCAAGATCAGGCGGGCGCCTCACAACAATTCGCGGCGGTATGTCATGAGGATGAGCCTGCCGCACCTCTTCAGAGATGTACGGCCCATGCCCCGAAAGCGCGGGAAGCGGGAGCCGCTGATCGAAGGAGGTTGTCCGGTGGAGGTTGCCGGCACGTTGATGTCCATCGCTGTTCTTCTGGCCCCGAGCGTGAAGGACTGGGTGGACAGTGTTACCTACCGCAATCGGGCCCAGGGCAGGGCGGCCTTGGTCCGAGCGCGGCGCGGGGAGGAAAGCGAGCAGCACGGTGAGGGGCCGGGCAAGAGGCAGGGGAGGGGCCGTGGCTGAGCAGGCACAGGATCCGGTGTCGGCCTTGGACACCGTGTACCGGGATCACCATGCGGAGATGACCGGGCTCGCCCGTCGACTGCTGGCCGAGGAAGGAGTCCCCGACTCCGTCGTCGGCGCTGAGGACGTCGTGCAGACGGCGTTCGCCAAGGTCCTTCGCGCCCCTGAGAGCGTCCGCGAGCCCCGCGCATATCTGTACGCGGTGATCCGCAACGACGTAAGGGCTGCAGGGCGTGACAACCGTGTGCAAGGGAAGTCGGCCGCAGCGGGTGGTGCACAAGGACAGGTGAGTAGGGAAGTCCACGTCGCCGATTTCAGCGGACTGGTCGCCAACCGCATGGCTGTGTACAAGGCATTGCACGACCTTCCGCCGCAGCAACGCACTGCAGTGTGGGCGACCAAAGCGATGGACTATACGCAGGCCGAAACGGCCGAGTTCATGGGCAAGAGACCTGGCACCATCGCCACCCATGTGCTGCGGGCCGTGGTGGCACTCCGCGCCAATCTCGTCGCGTTCCTTGTCGCGATTGCCACGGTGCTGGTGCTCGGCGGCGGGCGAGCCCTTAAAGAAGTGTCAGCTGCGGGCAGTGAGAGAGAAAGGGATCCGCAAGCGTTCTCGGCCGATGGGGTGGTGTACCTGGCGGGCGCCTTACTCCTTGCCACTGGCCTTACCATCTGGGCTTTTTGGGCATGGCGCAAGCGTCGACGGGGATTCGATGAGACCGGAACGTTCGCGCGACAATCAGTGACGAGGCGCCTTCAGCAAGAGCTTGGTCAGTGGTGGTGGAGGCTGGGCTCGGAACGGGACATACGACGGCAAGGTCGAGGTCCCGATGACACATACGGGTACGCGCGAACCCGCGTGTACCTGCCGGACGAATAAGCCGAACCTGCTGTTGAGCCATTCAGCTCGCCGAGGTCTCCTCGTACACTCCCTCAGCAGTGGCATGGCGCACAAGACCCGCGTCATCCCGCAACCAGGCCCGGCCGCCCCCACGGGTGAGCACACGCTTGCGTACAGGCCATGGCAAGTAGGCTACCCAGCTTGCGGACGCCCATCCGTTGGCCCAGCGCGACGCCGAAGAAAGCCCTGAGCAGGTAGTTCTGGTCTCATTCGCCCCCGTCCGGCGCCGTCCAAGAGCGCCGCCATCACTCCCTCGACCCCAGGTCAGAACACCCCCGTCCCCCGCCGGACCCCCAGACGAAGAACTGGAAGGCGTGTTGGGGGCAACCCCTCACGAGTTCGAATCTCGTATCCTCCGCCAGTGCCTTCACCGGGCACGAACGTCGAAGGGCCCCACCCCTCGCGGTGGGGCCCTTCGACGTTCGTGGTTGCAGTTACCATGATCGGCGCACCGTCCGCACGAGATCGTTGCGGAGCCGGCTGCCAGCGAGGCCGCGCAGCCCCAGTCACAGAGGAGAGACGGTGTCCGCTGACAAAGTCATCCTGCACGGCCCGATCGGGGAGTTCGCCCGTCAGCTGAGCCCGTCAGACGATCTGCACGCCGAAGAGATGTATGCGGCAACCATCTCGGTATGGTCAACAGCAATCGCGCCCACCGTGAAGGTTCGCTCGTACCTACCGGGGGTGCGTCCGACGCTGGTGTGGACTGCGTTTGTCGGAGACAGCTGGAATCCGTCTGAAGGGATGGCGCAGACCGTGGTACGTGCACTGCGCGTGCGGGACTCCTTCACATCGCTGGCGGGGCGCCACCCAGTCAACAGCGCGGCCCACCTCTTCAGCGCGGTGGAATCAGCACGCCGCTATCCCTCCCTGCACACCTCCGCGCCACGGAGCACGTTGCTTGAAAGTTCTCCGTTCCGATGGACTCCGGTCGGCAAGCAGCGACTCCAGAGTGAGCTCAACCACGCGTTGCGTCAGGCGTGGGACGGCAGCAACTTCTTGAGGGTTGACGCGAAGAAGCAGACCCCTGCCCAGCGGGAGCTGGACCGTATACCGCCCATGGTGGGAGTCCTCTGGGGAATCTCGGATGTGGGATGGAAGCAGCGCCCGTACGCACCAGGGGATGACGCCTTCTACTCCCGCTTCCTCCCGTTCAAGCTCCGCGGTCTTCCCCGCGACGGTCGCCCTGCCCAGACCGGCCCCGCTCCCGAGCTGGTCGACGCGTATGCATGGGCGATCGGAAGCCAACGAGAAGTGAAGTTGGGGCGAGCCGCAGCAGAGAAGTGGGACAAGGTCAGAGCTCTTGAGGACTCGACACTGCTAGACAGCCCGGCCCCAAGGGACGCCGCCTTCACGATCCGGGTGGGGGAGCACACCCTTCGGGTGGCAGCGGCACTCGCCGCCGCAGAGACGTCACCCGTCATCGAGCCGGACATGATCGACGCAGCGTGGTCCCTGGTGTGGCGCTCCATTCGCGATGTCGCCGACCTCGCCCATACGGACAGCACTCTGCTTGAGGATCCCCTTGCCAAGACCAGCGTGGCCGCGCCGACCGACGTGGGCTCGGCCGACGTTCGCGTAGAGCCTTCGTGGCACGCGGAGGGCGCCGCCCCGGACTTCCCCGATATACCTGTCCCGCGGAGAACTGCAGTAGTACAGGCCCCAGACCGAGATTCCCGGGTCACACGCCAGGTCAAAGCGTTGTACAACAACACCTGCCAGTTCTGCGGAACGATGATCGAACTACCGGCGCCGCTCTTCGCCTACAGCGAAGCTGCGCACATACAGGCACTTGGCGCGCCCCACAACGGTCCCGACCGAGTCGAAAACGTGCTCTGCCTCTGTCCGAATTGTCACGTCCGCTTCGACATGGGTGCCCGCTTCCTCACTGATGCACTCCGCATCGTCGACGCGGCCACAGGCAATGATCTCGGCCCTCTGACGGTTCATGTTCAGCACCGAATCCGCCTTGAGTACGTCCGGCAGCACCGCTCCCGCTGGGCTGACAAGTAGCGATCACCGCGCACCGAGCTATGTCGCTTAGAGCAAAGACATGACTGCTGCCGACCAGTGCCAGCCCAGCCGTCAGAGTCTCTGGCGGCCGTTGAGGACCGTGCGGCACACGCTGCAATACATCGCCGCGTACCGCCCGTACCTGCGCATCAGCTGGCTGCACCCGGCGCATGGCCCCAGCTCCCACATCGGGCATCTCAGCGCGGCGGAGGCGGCGGCCCGCTCGACTGGGGTGATCCGCATCGGATCATGAGAGCCCTGTACGGGCATGCGGGGCAGGGTGAAGCCGCCAGTCGGCTGGCCTAGGTCGCGAATGGGCCGGGCGTCGCTGACGAACCAGCCTTCTTCTCCTGCCCGGCAAGTGCGGTCGATCTCCTGCTCGGCGAAGGTGATCACATCGTCGTCCTCTTCGGCCGAGGCTGGGGGAAGAGGCGTCCGTTCACCGACGATCTCCTCCCACAGCGTGCGATCGTCCTGCGATACCCACATGTGCCGACCGGCCCGGCCGTTGCCGCGGCTGGGCACGTAGACCGGGACGCTCTCCCCCGTGGCGCTCTGCAAAACCAGGTCTTCGATGTGGACTGGCCTCTTCTCAGGCACGCACAGCGCGGGCACGAACCAGTCGGCGTGAATCGCGCCACAGTGACCGGCGCCCTCACTGACGAGGCAGTGGCGGTCGCTGCTCGGTACGCACTTCCAGACCTGAAGGTGACGGTACCCGCCACGGATCACCATCTCTTTGCCATCCGCGATGTCCTTCCACGGCATGTCGTCGACGCGTGCCCACGGCGCTCGGTCGATCAGGGAGGCTGCCCGGTCCTTCGCCACCCAGAGGGGTGTGATGCCGTGCTCCACAGCGTTGGCCGAGCGGCGGTGCACGCTGCTGGGGCTGAGGTGGTGGTACTGGATCTCCCAGCCGATCCGTAGGCCGCTGGGCCCGGCGACGACCGCGTCGGTGACGCTCCGCCGGTTGGCTACGGGAACCTCGGCCTCGGAATCCAGCCCGTACCGCATGGCGGTTTCGACGACCCGTTCCTTCGTGGCCTTGTGCTGTGCACTCTCCGTCGGGGTCGGCTTGTGTGTGACCGGCAGGTGAGAGGCGACCAGGGGCCTTCGGCCCCCCACCCTGCCTCGACGGATGAACATCCACGGAGACTTCCCGCCTGTCTCCGACTGGCACTCCCGCCCCTCGTGGTGTGCCAAGCACTCGAGCAGTTGCGGATCTCGGTCGGTGACGCGCGCGGTGATCTCGCCGAGCAGCTCCGGACGGCCCGGATGCCCGAGATCGGGTAACGACAGATTGATCTCTATGCCATATCCGGTGTGCCACACCCCATTCGCCATTCCTCCACGATAGGAACGGCTACTGACACTCAACAGGGCGCACACCAGGGGAATATGGCGGGGGCGAGCCCTTTGACACGGCCCTGCAGCGGTATCAATAGACGGGCAAACGATCGCTGACCACAGTCTCGGGAGCACAGGGGTGGGGTAACAGGTGACTGATCAGTCGGTATTCGTCCTGGGGAGCGATCTGCAAGCTCTGGAGCCGGCCGCATTCGAGACCGAGGCGGAGTTCCAGGAGCTCCTCGCGCGCCACCCGCGGGTGCTGGATTTCGGCTCTCTGGCCGATGGCCGGCCGTTGCGGCTGGTGCTGGTAGCGCGAGAGATGGGTGTTTCGACGAGTGTGGAGAGCAGTCCAGCCTACTGGCTGGACCATCTCTTCGTCGACGCCGACGGGGTGCCGACGCTGGTGGAGGTCAAGCGGGCAAGCGACACCCGGCTCCGGCGCGAGGTGGTGGGCCAGATGTTGGACTACGCGGCGAACGGAGCACGTTACTGGCCCGCAGCGCTGCTTCAGCGCTCCTTCGAGGAGACCTGTGTCGCAGACGGCCGACTGCTGGAGGAGGCGTACGGGGAATTGCTCGGGGACCGCTCCCGGGAGGAGTTCTGGACGACGGTCGAAGAGCGACTGGCCACAGGGCAGATGCGGCTGCTGTTCGTCGCGGACCGGATCCCGCTGGAGCTGAGGGCGATCGTCGAGTTCCTGAACCGGCAGATGCGGCAGACCGACGTGTACGCGGTCGAGCTGACTCAGTACCGAGGCGAAGGTGACCTCCGCGTCCTCGTCCCGCGCGTCCACGGCGAGGTCGCCACGGCAGCGAAGTCCCCGTCCGGCCGCCGCACCACGCAGCGAACCACCCGGGACGACATGGACGCGGTGATAAGGACTCGCCTCGCCCCGGAAACGAGGCGTATCGCGACCGCACTACTCGATCACGCGGCTGCCAGGGGACGGCCGGAGGGCGGTACGGCCAAGTACCCGAGCATGTCCGTCTACTACCCAGTCGCTGGCCGCCAGGTGCCGCTCTGGACGCTGTCCCTGTACGACAGCCCCGCCAAGGAGGAGCTCGCCTTCAGCTTCGGATCGATCACCCATCACCTCGACCTCGACGCGACGGCGGCGTTCGCGGAGTCTCTGCCGGCCGTTCCCGAGCTGCAGAAGAAGCTGGAGGTGCAGCGGGAGAAGGGATACAAGGGCTGGCCGTCGGTCCCTCTGACCGCCCTGGCAGCCGAACCCGGTGCTGTGGAAGGGATCCTGGCTGCCATCCAACAGCTCATGGAGAGCCGGGGACCGTCCGACAGTGTTGGTTGAGCCGGGATTCGGCGGCAGGCGAGGTCCACGCTGATGAGGGGGCCGGACGCGATCGCCGTGCCGACCGAAGCGGGCCCGCCCAGCGTACAGCGCCCAATCCCGCCGAACTTCGCCTACTCGCGCCGAACTACGCCGGAAACCGGTATAGTCGTAGAGAGGCTGGAGGAGGTGACTGATGAGAAAGGCTGATCTGCCCGCTTGGAACGACTCTGAGCTCAATATGGGGTCGATGGTCCGGGCCGCGCTGTGGCTCGTCACGGTGGTCGGCGAAGGAAACGTGTTCACGAAGAGGGATCTAAGGGAGGCGTTTCCCGGTGTCGCGCAGATCGACCGCCGGATGCGAGATCTTCGAGAGTACGGCTGGTCCATCGCCACCAATCGCGACGACGCACTGTTGGGGGCCAACGAGTGCCGGTTCGTGAAGGCTGGTCACCCCGTTTGGGAACCGGGTGTACGCCGGGCTGCCCGTGTGCCTGAGCGAGCCAACGTTGACGTGCTGCCGACGCTGAGACCGCTGGAAAGGATCGTCCAGGCACCCGATCCGGATTCAGTCTGGGAGCGGCTGCAGAGCCTGTCCCCTACCGAGAGGTCGCTCATCATGGCCTGGATGGCCATGGACCGTCGCCCAAGCTCACCTGTTGATCTAGCCTGGCGCGCCTATCGCAGCTTGTCCGACCAACAGCGTCAGCGAATGACCGTGAGGCTTGCGGAATTGATCAGCTCCGAAATCTCAGCAGAGCTGCCCGCGCCGCAGGGAGACAGTGACGAGCGATAGCCCACATGCTTCCGCCGGATCCCGTGTCACCTTCCACAGATCTACGGGCTCCGGCGGATGGTCCCCATCCATCGAGTGAGGAGTAGAACCATGTCCAGTATGCGCGTGCTGCTGGCCGAAGGCGAGCGACCGCCGAGGCTTGAGCTGTTCGTGGCTGCTGTCGCTGTCGGCTATGCCGCTGGCTATTCAGCTGGCGTTGGCACCCAGGCGGAGCAGGTGATCGGCTGCGCCACGGTGGCCGCGATCGCGTGGGTATGGGAAAGGTGGCGGCGCTGATCACCTTCCCTGGCTGGTGACCCGTCGGTCCCTGGAGCCGGCCCTCGCTTCTGGAGGGTCGGCTCTGCCACGCCCTGTGGCTGTGCACCCAGGTCAGCGGGCGTGACGCAGGTGCTGTGGCCGCATTGGTGCTGACTCGTCACCGGCCGGTGCAACTCGGGCTGGAGCTGGCTCACAGTCCCGTGACGGGCTGACCGGCCCCTGATCAGCGATGATTCCGAGACTGTGTGAGGGCCGCATCAACGGGCCCTCACATGCAGATCAAAAACGGCCTCTACGGGGTAGATCAGCCCGGTGGCCACCGCTCTGGTTGCAGTTTTGGTTGCATTCACCCCCGTCCGGAGCCGTCCGCCGCCTGTCCAGCGAACCGCTCCATCGCAGGTCAGAACACCGCCGGCCCTCGCCGGACGCCCAGACGAACAGTTGGAAAGCGTGTTGGGGGCAACCCCTCACGAGTTCGAATCTCGTATCCTCCGCCAGTGCCTTCACCGGGCACGATGTCGAAGGGCCCCACCGCTCGCGGTGGGGCCCTTCGACGTTCTCTCAGCCCTCGTTGTCCTGGTTTTTGTCCACAGGCGGTGTTTCCGGCGGTGCCCAGATGGCGATGGCGATCTTCCGGGCCACGTCCTTGAGCATGGCGTCCGGCACGTGCAGATACCTCGCCCGCATACGAGCGGAGGTACCCGGCTCCCACCCCATGATCTGATCAATGACGCGATCCGGGACACCGAGCAGCATGAGCACGGCGGCGGCCGTGTGCCGGGCGTCGTGAAGCCGAGCGTCCCGAACCCGCGCGTCCTCCAGCAGCCGCTTCCAGTCGTGATAGTCCGTGTTCGGGCTCAGCGGGCCACCAAGCGGCTTGGTGAACACCTAGGGCGACTCGCCTCAGAGGTTCCCCGCGGCCGCGCGCTCCTGATTCTGCGCTTTCGCGTGGGCACGGAGCATCGTGACCAGCGAGCCAGGCAAGGGCGCCGTCCGGCGCCCAGCCCTGGATTTGGTGTTCTTGGTCCCACGCCGCGTCTACACCCGGCCCGGGCGCGCCGGTCGGCCGCGCCGCATCCGTTGAGCAGCTGCGGCCAGAGCCAGTGTGGTCGCCTCGATTGCTTATGTGATCACCAGCCGGACGGCCCACCTCATGAAAGCGTGATGCTAGGGCGCGCTGCGAGCAGCGTCTCTCCAACGACCATGGCCCGCCAAAGTTCCGGCACGCAATTGAGCAGCAGCCGCAGCCGCCGCTGCTCGTTCGACAACAGCCAGGTGAGAAGAATTCGAGCTGTCAGCGACTGCTTCAGCTCGAACGCAGAGTCCACGGCAGCCAGCCCCTCCAAGGCCGCTTCAAGCCTCCTATGCGCCTCCTTGGAGCCGTGCACGAGGTAGTTCCTCGCCTCCTTCAGCACGGTGAACCGCAGGATCGCCCCGTCCCCCACAGAGTCGAGCTCCGCCTGTACATCGGCCCTCGCCCAGCCATCGGTGACGCGCGGGTCACCCCCTCCGAGCTTGTCGAGGTACATGTCGGTCAGGACATCGCTGACTGCAGGCGGGCGCTGGGTCAGAGCCGTCCGGTGTTTCGCGCGGAGCGCGGGATCGGCGAGCCGTCGCCTGACAGCCGACCCGTCCACCGCCACGACCGCTCGGATCCAGCCCCGGCGCCGAAATTCGAACTCCTGCATAAACGACTTGATGAACCGCTCCAAGTGGGTGGACCGGTCCGCAGGTCGCAGCTCGCCCAAGGCTACGAGGAGCCGTTCGATCTCCTGCTGGGCGTGGTGCAACGCTGTCGCCGCCTGTGGGGTGCCAGCCCGCTCTCTTGTCCTGGGGGCGGGAATCGCGGCACCGTCGGCGATCGCAGCCCGCTTCGCAGGGGTCCACCCCCGGTAGTAGAGGCGTACGGACTCTGCGGACGGACGCCTGCGACCGGAGCGCTCTTCTGCCTCAACCCAAGAGGCGTACCCCTCGAAGGTGGCTGGACCGCCAGCGGACTGGGCGTCGCGGAGGAAGTCCGCGACGGCCGCAGGATAGTCCCGGGGTTCGAACAGCAGCAGCCCTCGGGCCGCCCCCGGGAATCGGGGGTGAGGTCGAGAGCGACCTGTGCCTTTGCCCAGGACCCAGCCCCCAACCGCTTCATGACGGTCTGACTCGTGGGCGGCCACGGCCTGGCACCCTTTTGAGACTCCATGCCGAGTTCTTCCAGCACGGACTCCCGTCGCGCGTTGTAACGCGCCGCGGATATGCCGACCTCTGCCCCGGACCGTACAAGTTCCTGAGCGGCGTGGATCAGGCCGAGGATCTCCGCGACTGCCATCGGCTCAACTCCGGCCCGCAGGAGGGCCTGACCCGTCTCCTCCATATCATCGAGATCCATATCCCGCGCCGCTCCGTGCCGGTCACCCGTCAGCCCCTGCTCTCGGGCGAGCGCGTACCAAACGGCGGCCTCGATCGCGGTAGTCGAAAACGCGAACTCCTGGACATCCACGTCGAAGAGCACCTTGGCGCTGGCGATCGCTTCACGCACCACTACCGCGTCGACCTCAGGGAACAGGAGAGCAAAGCGTGCTTCGACATCGCTACGGCTCGCTCCCGCCTCCGCCAGCTTGGCAATGCCCTCTCGATGTACCGTCAGAAATTTGTTGACTTGGCTGGTCAGTTGCTCGGCTCGTGCCTCACGCCGAGCACTGCGAGCATCCGATGCCGAGACGGCATCGCTCCAGTTGCTGACGATCTGACGTACCCGCTCCCCGGAGACACCGAACGTCTCCCCAATTTCCTGCAAGGTACGACCAGCCGCGTACTGCCTGCACATCTCCCGATCACGGTCTTCGTTCGACCGCCTCATGGCGCCAACCCCTCCAGCGAACGGCGCACGCACGCCGCTTCGACCGCTCAAAACGTCCCTTGGAGGCTATCTCCGGGGTACGACAGCCCCTCGGGTGAATGGAAGATCAGCGCCCATCATGCACGTGCCACGTGTGAGCGGACGGTACGGCAGAGACCGTCGCTGGACACAGCGTCAGGAAAACGTCGGTGACCGATAAAACACGACTGTAGTGGACCAAGCAGCAGCATCGATCGTGAAACCGCTGATACGGAACTTTTGATGCAATAGGTTCCAAATGCCAGGCACAGCGGACTGCAAGCGGCAGGAAGGGCGCCACCAGCACTACCGCCCTGGAAGACTTGACAGCACACAGGCAAGGCGCCAACAAGGCGCCGTCAAAGCCGCACTAACCAGTAACAACCGGCCCATGCTTGGTCTCAGTTCTGGCCTCGTTCACCCCCGCTCAGCGCCGTCCGACACCTCGCTCCGCTGCAGGTCAGAATACCCCTGGGCCGTCTCGAACCCCCAGACGAACATTTGGAAAGCGTGTTGGGGGCCACCCCTCACGAGTTCGAATCTCGTATGGTCCGCCAGTGCCTTCACTCGGCGTTCTCCGTCTCACTTTCCCTCGATCGGGACCTGCGGAGCCCGGCTGCGTATCGCGGTGGGCGAGGATCGTCCCGTCGAACGGATCGCGCTGCTGCGGGAACGTGGGCGCGCAGTCGGGGCAGGCGTAGACCGTGCCGCCGCGGACGCTCGCGCCGTGGGCCATCGCGACCACGACCGGCTGTCTGGTGGTCGTTTGGCAACGTACGCGATACGTTCCGCAGCTACCCACAGGCGGAGATCATCGAGTCCCTGCCCGGCATGGGCCCGATCCTCGGGGCCGAATTCGTAGTCGCCGCAGGCGATCTGACCTCCTACACTGACGCCGGCCATACGGCCTCGGCGGCCAGACTGGTGCCCGTTCCACGTGATTCCGGACGCCGCACCGGCAACCTGCACCGCTCCAAGCGCTACAGCCGCCGCCTGCGCAGAGTGTTCTACCTCTCCGCGCAGACCAGCATCATCCGCGACGGCCCCACCGGGACTTCTACCTCAAAAAGCGCAGCGAAGGCTGCAAGCACGTCCAAGCCATCATCGCCCTGTCACGACGCCGAGCAGGCGTGTTCTGGGCACTCCTCCGCGACAACCGAGTCTTCACCCCCGACCCACCAGCCGCACAGGCAGCTTGACTCGGTCATATGAAACTCCAGCTCAAAGCCCTCCATCGACCTCGGTGATTCTCCTCGCGATCTGATTACTCTGAGGCATCAGCATTACAGCGGGGCAGATTTTAGACCCAAGCTCTGCCAGCCGCCAGCTAAACGCCTTATTGAGAGCATTCGAGTGGCGCCGCTACGCGACGGTGATAACCTAAGAAATAGAACTCAAGCGTCGCGAAAGTTTCCAGTAGACGAATTTTGAACTCCGAGCAACGCATTTGGAACCGCGACCCCCTTTCAGTCGCCCGATAAATTCGGGAGCTCTCATGCCGGACTCCACATATAATTACCTTGACCTGCCCTCTGCCCGCCGATACGTGATAGGCAGCCTGCAGCCAGAAGATGCAACTTCGACGGAATATCCGTTGCGGTGGCGAGAATCGCAATGGAAACAATGGCTATCTTCAAATGAGCGAAATACCGCAGTGGAGCGCAAGAATGCACTTCTGTGTGCCGCCTGGGTCATTTTCATCATGGCTATTTGCGGGGCACTCCTGTCCGTCCTCTTCAACGCTGGATGGAGAATCGCTGTCACGCTTGCCATAGTCGGGGTTTTGCTTTCATTTGCCCTGGCCGCAGGAGCGCGCTACGTCTACAGATATGCCCAGGTAACTTTCGTTCCGACCAGCGCGCGCGAAGAGGATGGCGACGAATCTCATAGGATCCTTGAAGAGCCAGGTCTGCAGAATCTCATCACACTAAATCGAGCCCAGATGCAGGTCTATCACGAAATCGCCACGAAACAGGCAAGACTGGCCTCTCGAAATAGTCGATGGGCTATTGCGATTGGGTACACGGTCCTAGTTGCGGGGGCAATAGTAGCTATTCGGTCCGGAAGCGAGACTTCGAAGATCGTAATAGGCGCCCTTGCCTTGGTGGGGAGCCTACTGTCAGCCTACATAAGCCGAACTTTCTCTCAGTCCGAAGATCGGGCTATGGACCAACTGAACTACTATTTCCGACAACCACTAGTAACTAGCTACGTCCTATCCGCTGAGCGCCTTACCTTCAGGCTGGAAGACGGCCGACGTGACGAACTTGTCACTGAGGTAGTTCAGGGAGTTTTGTCTGCAGCGCAGAATGCCTACGACGGTGAAGTGGGTCGAGATCAATCCCGAGAAGTGCTCCTCACGGACGACACTGAGAACGGTACTGCGCCTTCCGCCGAGAAAACGCCACACTGGTGGTCAAAGCGGAAAGGCTGATCCGAGAACCCCTCCTGCATCGCCCGCCATAGTCGATCAGCGGCACGCCTGTGCGCATGCCGGGCGACATCCCCGGGACTGGGACCCCCACCATATGCGCAGCAGATAGGGCGGTAAGTAGCGGTCGCTCGTTTGCGGTCAGCGACGCGATCCATGTCGACCACCCCGTGATCCCAGGACATTAACGTGTACATGCCCGCACTCGGCAGATCCAGCGGACGCCTTTCTTGCCACGGCGAAAACCGATCCACGGTTCCTGGAGCTCCACGTACGGCGTGGCGAGCGCGGAAGGGAGGTCGCGTGGGGAAGTGGGGCGCCCCGGCCATGACAGCGGGACGGTGCCAACGAAAGGCACGTCCTCATGCCCGACCCACCTAGGACCGTTACCCGGAGGAGCGTTCGAGATTGTCAGCTGAGCCCGCCGGGTAAGTGGCGGAAGGGGGAGAACATGACTAGTGCTGTGCAAGGGAACCGGGCGATCCCACCTACGCTACCGAACGCCACTCACGGCTGAGCGCATGGGGAACTCTCCTCGCAGGAGTAGCAGCATTTCTCACGCTATTCACGGCATGCGTTTCGACATACGTGGCGTTCGCCGCCTACAGAGAGACTCTTTATCTCGCTCACCAAAACACGCTGAGTGGTATCGATAACTGGCACGGAAAGACGGAAAGGGCGAAAGATTGCAAATGAGGAGCGTGTAGCGCGCGAAATTAACGGTCTGACGCACCATCGTCAGTGCCGCCATGACCAGCAACGCGTCATGGCACCGGAGACAGCAGTGGAGTACAGCTACAGCAACCACCGCGAGCACAGCGAACCAGTCAGAAGCCCTCGATGGCCAACCAATCAGGCCACTCCACCCAGCCGAGAGTTCGGGACGAATTGGTCACTCCATTAGGATGCGCCACATGACCCACGACGCCCTGGCCTGTCCTGAGTGCAGTCAGCCCATGAAGTGCGGCGGCTTCGTGCTCTCCAGGCGTGAAGGCGACGACCGGCAAACCTGCCGAATGCTGTGGAGGTGTGCCGATCGGCATGTCTGGTGGCGCTGGGCAGGTCGGCCTGAAGAGCCACTGGAGGTCTGCCCGGTGCCCGGGCTGTTCCGCTGACTTCAACGACCGTAGGCGTACGCATCGCTCCTGCCGCCTGCGTCCTCCACAGCGACGAGTCCGCCCTCCTGGCCGAACTCACCGCCCACCGCAGACTCGCGGGCTCGAACTGCGGCAGTTGGCGCCGACGGTGCTGATCAGCCGCAGCCCGGTCGACACGACTCTCGCCGTGCTCCGGGGCGAGGGATACGCCCCTGTCGCGGAGACGGCCGACGGCACCGTGTGCATCGAAAAGGCCCGGCCTCGGCGGGCCGCCGCTCCCGTGCCGACTCCGCGCGGCATCGGGACGAGGGATGGCGGCCGGGACGCTGCCACGGGTACGGCGAAGGCACCCGCCGCTATCGACCCCGACGCCTTGGCCGCCCAACTGCTGGCCGCCCCGCCGACGACGCCCGAACCCGCGCCGTTCAGCGGCGGAGTGCCCATCGCCACGGACACCGAGGAGATCCTCGCGGGGTGAGCGAAGCGCCTGCCGTACAACGAGTCCGTCAGCTCGCCCATGCCGTTGATGCCGTCGCCACCTCGGGGAGCCGGACCATACGCACTCTCAGCCACCTCATGCTCGACCGCTCTGCCTCGAAGCCTGGTGCCACCTGCACAACGCCGAGCACATTACTATCGCTAGCGATAGTATCTCCAGCGAGACTATCGCTACCGGGAGGCTTGCCGTGCGTCGTTTCATCGGGCGGGATCGCGAGCTGAACGTGCTCCGCGACGCCTTGCAGACGGTTCAGGACGCCGCCGGGTCGGGGAAACCGGGGCAGTGCATCCTCATGCGGGGAAGGCGGCGGGTGGGCAAGTCCAGCCTCGTCGAGGAGTTCCTCCGGCGCGCCGAGACGCCGTACCTCTTCTTCACCGCGGCGGGCGGCACGGCGGAGGATGAGCTGACGGAGCTGCTCGACGCCGTCGCCAGGTCCACCCTGCCGGAGCGGGGGTTGTTCCACGAGGAGACCCCCGATCAGTGGAACGCGGCGCTCAGGCTGCTTGCGGAGATCCTGCCCGACGACTCTCCCAGCGTGGTCGTCATCGACGAGGTTCCGTATCTCATGCACCGCATCGACGCCTTCGAGGGCATGCTCCAGCGGGCGTGGGACCGGCTGCTCAGCCGCAAGCCGGTTCTTCTCCTCCTGGTCGGGTCCGATCTGTCGATGATGGAGGCGCTGAACGACTACGACCGCCCCTTTCATCAGCGGGGCCGGGAAATGATCGTGGGCCCGCTGAACCCGGCCGACATCGGCGAGATGCTCGACCTGTCACCGGCAGCCGCGTTCGACGCCGCTCTAATCACGGGGGGCCTCCCCCTGATCTGCGCCGAGTGGCGGGCCGGAGCGGATGTCTGGGAGTTCCTCCGCCACTCGCTGGACAACCCGATCTCGGCACTGCTGGTCTCCGCCGAGCGCTCACTGGCCGCGGAGTTTCCACCGCAGGCGATGAGCAGGGAGGTCCTGCGGGCCATCGGATCGGGGGAGCGAACCTTCACCAACATCGCTCGCGCGGCCGGTGGCATCGCTCACACCACTCTCACCCGGGCCACTGACGTCCTGACCGAGAAACGGGTCGTGGCCGCCGAGCTGCCGCTCTCACTGAGGCCGTCGAAGGAACGCCGCTACCGGGTGGCCGACCCCTACCTGCGCTTCTGGCTCGCGTTTCTGGATCCGCACATGGCGGAGATCGAGCGGATGCGGGGAGATCTCACGCTGAGCCGGATCAAGGAGCGGTGGACGAGCTGGCGTGGCCGCGCGATCGAGCCCCTGGTCCGGGAATCCCTCGCCCGCCTCCTGCCGGACGGGTCCGTGCCCGCCGCCCCGGCGATCGGCGGCTACTGGACCCGCAGCAACGACATCGAAATCGACCTGGTGGGCGCCGACCGGCAGCCGGTGGCCAAACAGTTGCTCTTCCTCGGCTCGGTCAAGTGGCTGGAGAACTCCGCGTTCGACAGCCACGACCTGGCCGCACTACAGAAGCACCGGGCAGCGATCACCGACGAGCCGGTACCGCTCGTGGCGGTCTCCCGCAGCGGGGTCGGTTGTTCCGGCCTTCAGGCGGCGTACGGCCCCGAGGAACTGCTCAGCGCTTGGCGGTGAGTCCACCGGGCGTCGCTCAGCGGCCTTGTTCGGGGGTGGGCGCCGCGGGGCGTGCTGTGGCCCCGGGCACCGGTGTTGCAGCGGGTTCCTGCTGTCGTGGCCGCCGGGCGGCGGGTCGTGTCGGGGCGGTGAGGACCGCCAGGCAGGCGACGACGAGGGCGATGCCGGTCCAGCCGGAGGCGGGGAGGCGTTCGCCTACGACCAGCACGGCGAGGACGGCCGCTACGGCTGGTTCGAGCAGGGAGAGCGTGGTCGCCGTGCTGGCGGCGACGTGCGCCAGGCCCCAGCCGAAGAGGACGTAACCGACGAACATGGGGACCAGCGCCATGTACGCGCCGACGGCCGCGTTCGGCCAGGAACTGGTGAGCGGGGCGCCGGTGGTCAGGAGGACGGGTACGAGTAGCAACCCGCCCAGGCCGAAGATCGTGTCCATCGCGCACGAGAAGGGACCCCGCGGTTGATCAGGCGGTGGGCCGCCCAGGAGTAGAGGGCGTAGGTCACACCGGCGATCAGGCCCAGCAGCACGCCGAGCAGGGTGGCGCCCGCGGAGGCCGTTCCGGGGTCATCGTGTGCCCGCGCGGCCTCCGCCGCGCACAGCATGACGGTGCCCGCCAGGCCGAGGGCGGCGCCGAACATCCAGCGGCGGGTGAGGCGGTGGCGGTCCGCGATGCGCTCGATCACGGCCGAGGCCAGCGGGGCAACCGCGGCAGCCCGATCCGTGGAGCGACCACCTCGTTCGCATCGTCCATCCAGGTCGAGGCCCACACCATGTCGCACCCCAGCGCCACCAGGCGCGGCCCGACGGTCGGGTCCAGGCGCTCCAGCAGCGGGTTCTCCGGAGCGGAGGGCCCTTCGGGGCGGACAGCGTGGGCCCTACGAGGCCGATTGGACGGCCCTCCCAGTGGGATGAGCGGTCCGTCGATGTCGAGGAACAGCACGGGGCGCTCCGCTGAGCCGGTCACAGCTGAACCCTAGCCCTGCCCGCCGTCGCAGCCATCGCAGAACATCCCGTGCGGTCCCACCCCTTGACGTGGGGTTCAGGCGTGGGCACGATCCTCCCCACCTCACGTGAGAAAAATTATCACTGTACGAGAAAAGCGAGGGTGTCGATGCGGGTAGGGATCCTTGGGCTGGGCGAGGCCGGGGCGCTGTACGCCACGGGGTTCGCGGAAAACGGCTGGTCCGTCGTGGGGTATGACCCCGGCGACGTGCCGACGCCGGCCGGTGTCGGCCGGGCGGGCAGCGTGGCGGAGGCCGTCGCTGGGGCCGATCTTGTGCTGGGGCTGACGGGGGCCGCGGCGGCTGCGGGGGTGGCGGCGGAGGCCGCGCCGCATCTGCGGGGCGGTGTCGTCTTCGCGGACATGAACGCCGGGGCGCCGGACCTCAAGCAGAGGATCGACGGCATCGTCACCGAGGGCGGGCGGGCGGTCTTCGCGGACGTGTCCGTGATCGGTTCGGTGCCCACGTACCGCCACCGTACGGCTCTGGTGGCCAGCGGCCGCGGGGCCTCGGCGGTGGCGGAGCACTTCGGGGCGCTGGGCGCGCCGGTGGAGGACCTGGGTGGGGAGCCGGGGGCGGCGTCGGCGCGCAAGCTGCTGCGCAGCCTCTTCATGAAGGGGCTGGGCGCGGTCATCGTGCAGACGGTGGAGGCGGGCCGGGCCGCCGGGGACGAGCGGTGGGTACGCGAGCAGATCGCGCAGGAGCTGGCCGACGGCGACGCCACGTTGGAAAGGCTCTATGCAGGAACGTTCAAGCATGGGCTGCGGCGGGCCGGTGAGGTGGCCGCCGCGGCCGGGCTGATGACGGAGCTCGGCTTGGACGCGGCGTTGGCGCACGACATCAGCAGGCTGCACGCCCTCGCCGCCCGCCCGGACGGACTGCGCGCCGTGCCGCTGGTGACCGAGGAGCTGCTGGCGGCCTACGAGGGGCTGCCGACCGCCAACATCGGTGACGCACGCGACCGGCTGGGGCTGCTCGACTCCGGCATCGGCCCGCTGTGGACCGGTGCCCGCGCGGTGGGCCGGGCGGTGACCGTGCTGACGCGGGCCGGGGACAACCAGGCCATCCACGAGGCGCTGCGGATCGCCGGACCCGGCGATCTGATCGTGGTCGACGGGCAGGGCGACACACAGCGCGCCCTGATCGGCGAGCTGATCGCCGAACGCGCCCTGGCCCGCGGAGTGGTCGGGATGGTGCTCGACGGTGCCGCCCGCGACGTGGAGGTCCTCGAGGAGATCGGCTTCCCGGTGTGGGCGCGCGCGGTCACGCCTGCCGGGCCCTACAAGGACGGCCCCGGCAGGGTGAACGTCGCCGTCGCCGTGGGGGGCGCGGTGTGCAGGCCGGGTGACCTGGTCGTCGCGGACGGCGACGGGGTCGCCGTCCTCCCCGCCGAGGAGGCAGAGTCGACCCTGGTCGCGGCGCGTGCGATCGAGGCCGACGAGGCGCGCCGCCGCAGCAGCATCCGGGCCGGACAGGCCAAAGGAGCCGAACGAGCCGAAGAGGCCGGACAGGCCAAAGAGGCCGGACAGGCCAAAGAGGCCGGACAGGCCAAAGAGGCCGGACGGGCCATGACCGCATCAGCCACAGACACACCGACCGCGGGCGCATCAGCCACGAGCACACCCGCCAAGGCCACATCCACCACAGCCACACCGGCCACGGACGGACCGGCAGGAGAAGCGGCATGATCGCGATATGGGCCCTGGTCTGCTACATGGCGGCCATCATCGTCTGGAACGCCGTGCTGAAGAGGAACATCGGCGAAGCCCTCCTCGTCGGCTTCCTGGTGACCGGCCTGTTCGCGGGCGGCGACATCGGCCACGTCATGTGGGGCGGATTCGCCGAGGCGATGCAGGAGGTCACGTTCGCCGCCCTGGCGTTCGTGTTCATGAGCTACCTGCTGAGCCGTACGCCGGTCCTGGATCAGTTGCTGAACATCCTCAACTCCCTGCTCGGACGGCTGCGGGGCGGGCCGGTGTACACCTCGACCGTCGCCGCGGGCATCTTCGGCGCCATTGCCCACGTGGGAGCGGCCGTCACCGCCGCCGTCGGCTCGGTGACCATCCCGTGGATGAAGCGCTCCAAGGTCAGCGGTGAACTCGCCGCCACCGTGGCCGCCGGTGGCGCGGGCATGGGTGTCACCTTCCCGTTCAGCTCCACCATGTTCATCCTGATGGGCTCGGCAGGGGTGGCGGCGCTGGTCTCCCAGGACGACATCGTGTTGCCGCTGTTCATGGGCGGGCTGTGGTGTCTGGGCTACCGCCTGCTGGCGGCGTTCTGGATGGTCCGCCGCCACAAGATCCAGCCCATGGACCGTGCCGACCTGCTGCCGCTCCGGGTCAGCCTGGGCGCGGGGTGGACCAGTCTGTTCCTGTTCGTCGGGATGGTCGTTCCGTTGCTGCTGACCCGCGGACCGACCGGCGGCGAGCTGGGCCGTTACGTCGGTACGAAGATGTCGGACGCGATCAGCCTGATCACCTGGATACCGGTCCTGCTCATCGGGATCGTGCTGTTCCTGGGCCGCCGCCAGCTGCCCCGCGCCGCCCGCGGGTGGTGGCACCTGCTGGAAGGGGCGGCACCGCAGTTCGGGGTCATCGGCGTCACGATCGTGGCCGCGTTCTCCGCCTCGAACGTCCTCGGCGAGCTGGGCCTGCCGCAGCAACTCACCGACGTGCTGACGCAGCTGCACGCACCGAAGTGGGCCATGACCCTGATCGTGGGGGTGATCGTCGTCGCCGTGGCCATCCCGCTCACCGCCAGCGCCACCATGGCCGCCATCGGCCCGGTCGCCGTCTCGTCCCTGGCCGAGGCCGGAGTACCGGCCGCCACCGCCTGCGTCGCCGTCCTGATCTTCGCCTCCACCGAGGGCGCCTCGCCGCCCTCGGGAGCCCCGATCTACGTGGCTAGCGGCATCGCCGGAGTCAACCCGGCCCGCACCTTCGCCCCTCTCGTCGGCTACTACTGCCTGCCGATCCTGCTGATCGGCGCCGCGGTGGCCACCGGCGCCCTGCCCGTCTGATCCACCCCTTCGCACCAGCCATACGAGGTCGTGCCATGCCCACCCACCTGATCAAAATCCTCTTCCGCCTCGGCGTCCTCGGCTTCCTGATCGGCGGCCTCTGCATCGTCATGGGCCAGACGCTGGGAGTGGTTCTCGGCGACGCCTCCTGGGTGAGCGATGTCGCCGCCACCGCCGGGCCCCCGACGTTCATCACCGCCGGTATCACCGGCCTGCTCGCCTACGTCCTGTCGTACACCCGCCCCGGCGACCCGGCCCCGGAACCGGTCCCGGCTGCCACGCCCGAGCCCCGGCCCACCGAGGCCGCCGAGGCCGCACCGCGGCCGGAGTAGGACGCACCGCTCCGGGTGGATCTTGTGCGCACCACGCCGCTGCTCGCATGCTGATAACACTTATCAGGAAATTCCGCAGTCGAGCAGACCACCCAGGAGCCACCCCATGGCCACCCCCGCCTCTCCGATGCGCTCGGTCGACCGAGCCTTCGACGTGCTGTCCGTCCTGGAGGACGCCCGCCACCCGCTGCGTCTGAGCGAGATCGCGCGCCGCGCCGAGCTCCACGTGGCCACCGCTCAGCGCATCCTGAACGTCCTCATCGACCGCGGTTACGCCGTCAAGGAGGAGCCCGGCTATGTCGCGGGCCCTGCGTCCGTGGCCACCGCCCACGCCTTCCTGGTCAACAACCGGCTCAGCCAGGTCGCCCTGCCCGTGCTCCAGGAACTGGCCGCCACGACCGGCATGACGTCCACCCTGTACGTACGCGTCGGCCTCACCCGGGTGCCGATCGCCCGCGTCGAGGGCCTCAATCCGCTCCGTTACCAACTGCCCATCGGCGAGAAGCTCCCCCTGCACCTGGGCGCCGGGAAGTCCCTGGCCGCCTGGCTGCCCGAGGAGGAACGCGACGCCTACGTCGACAGCGTCACCCCCTTCACCCGGATCTCCGGCGAACGCGTCAGCGCCGACGACCTGCGCGACGAGCTCCGGCGCACCAAGGAGGACGGCCACGCCGTCTCCCTGAGCGAACGCGCGCTGGACGTCACCGCCGTCAGCGCCGCCATCCGCCGCGGTGAACAGGTGCTCGGCGCGCTCAGCGTCGCCGCCCCCAGCAGTGATCTGCCCACCGCCGACCACCCGCGCGTCATCACCGAAGTGCGCCGGGCGGCCGGTGCCATCGCCGCCCGCTGTCCTTGAACAGCCTGAAGGGCTCGAGCAGAAAGCGCCTCTCCCGTTGTCCCACTCCTTGCCCTCCCTCACCTACGACGCGTTGCTGCGGCGCACCGACGCCCCGCCCGGCTCCAGTTGGCACCTCTTCCCCGACCAGCCCGAACGCGGCATGGCCAACTTCGCGGGCCCCGAGCAGATCCGGCGGGCGGCCCGCGAGGTCCGGGACGGCCGTGCCGTCAACCTCGACTACGCCCTCGACGCCTTCGACCCGCCCATGTCCCGGGCCCGCGGCATCCCCCGCCACCGCATCACCGCCAAACACGACCAGGCCCGCGACGACGTACTGGACGAGTTCTTCCTCCAGGCGAGCACCCAGATCGACGGCCTGCGCCACCGCCGCGCGTCCGGGCACGGCTTCTACAACGCCGTACCCGATCACGCGATCGCACCGCGGAGCCCGCGCCTCGGGGTGCAGTTGTGGGCCGAGACCCCGATCGTCGGCCGCGCGCTCCTCGTCGACCTCGACGGCCTCCTCCGCGGCCGCGGCACACCGCTCGACCACGCGGCCGGTCCCGCCCTCGGCCCCGAGCTGCTCGACGCGGCGCTCGAGGCCCAGGGCTGCCGCGTCGAACCCGGCGATCTGCTCCTCGTCCACACCGGCTGGGCCCACTGGTACCTCACCGCCGAACCCGGCGAACGGGCCGCGGCCCGCGACGCGCGGGGCGCCACCGGATTCGTCCAGTCCCGGGACGTCGCCGCCTGGTGCTGGGACCACCGCATCGCGCTGCTGGCCACGGACACCTTCGCCGTCGAGGTCCTGCCCGTGGCGCCCGGGAGCGACTTCCACGAGAGCGCGCCCGAGGACGACGGCATGATGCACCAGGAGCTGATAGCCAAACTCGGCCTTCCCCTGGGCGAGTTGTGGAACCTGACCGACCTGGCGGCCGACTGCCGGGCCACGGGCCGCTGGACCAGCCTGCTGACCGTCAAGCCCCTGAACCTCACCGGTGGCGTCGGCTCCCCCGCCAACGCCACCGCTCTTCGCTGACCCGGGGAATTCTCAGGCCCTGATGCGGTGGGCGATCGCCACGCCGAGGACGGCCAGGGCCGTGGTGAGGGCGAAGGTGGCCGTCAGGGCGGTGGCGGTGGCCGCGGCGTGGGCGTGGGCCAGGGCGATGGCCGCGCCGCCGAGGCCGGTGAGGACGGCGGTGGCCAGGGTCTGGGCGAGTTGCAGCGCGCCGCTGGCCTCGCCCTGCCGGTCGGCGGGCGCCTGCTCCATGGCGTCGGTGGTGGCGGCGTTGAACGCGATGCCCATGCCGATGCCGCCGACCGCCCAGCCGACCACGGCGACCGGGGCCGGGACCGAGTCGATCAGGATTCCGGCGGCGATGACGCCGACGCCCGCGGCCAGGATCGCGCAGCCGATGGCGATCGGCAGCGCGCGGGAACGCCCGCTCCAGCGGTCGTCCGCCCGGCCCTGCCAGGCCGCGCCGAGCACCCAGGCGATGGCCCCGGCGGACAGGCCGAGACCGGCCTCGGTGGTGCTCAGCCCGCGCAGCTCGGTGAGGCCGAGGGGCAGGAAGGCCTCGCTGCCGAAGTAGGCGCCGCACAGCAGGAAGCGGATCAGCACTCCGGTCGGTACGCCGCGCCGCCCGCGCAACGTACCGGTCGGCAGTACGGTGCGCAGGCCCAGCACCGCGGCCACGCTGCCGAGCAGCGCGAGCGGCAGCAGGACGGCGAGGTTCGTGAACTGGAGGCCGCCGAGCAGCACCGCGGTGCCCGCGCTGACCAGGACCCCGCGCGCCACCGGGCCGCGCCACCAGGCGTCACGCGGCGCGTCGGCGGCGGGCGGGTCCGGGTGGCCGCGGCGCGCCAGCGGGGGCACCGCCATGGCCCAGGCGAGCAGGATCAGCGGCAGGAGCAGGACGAACACGCCGCGCCAGTGGACGTGTTCGGCGATGAGTCCGGCGGCGGCCGGTCCGGCGAGCGAGGGGACGGTCCAGGCGCCGGAGACCAGCGCGAACATCCGCGCCCTGAGGTGTTCCGGGTAGTGCAGGCCGATGACGGTGTACGCCAGGGCCATCACGGCGCCGACGCCGAGGCCCTGGACGAAGCGCCCGGCGAGGAAGACCGGCCAGTTCGGCGCGGCCCCGGCCAGGGCGCAGCCCGCCGCGAAGACGGCCAGGCCGATGCCGAGCGGCCGGGCCGGGCCGCGGCGGTCGGCGGAGCGTCCGGCGGCGACGGTGCCGATCACGTTGGCGAGCATCAGGGCGGAGAAGCCCCAGCCGTAGGCGTCGAGGCCGCCCAGCGCACCGGCGATCTTCGGGAGCACGGTGGCCACACCCATCGACTCGAAGGCCACCAGGCCGACCGAGAGGACGATTCCCCAGGTCAAGGCCGTGTACGGGGCCTGGAAGACGCCCTGCCCCACGGCCCCCGGGGCATGGGCGGCTTCTTCGTCGGCCAGTTCCTGCCGTGGTGACATGGAACTCCCCCCAATTTCATTACGATACGGAACGGAACGAAACTGCATGCTACCTATACTGGCCGCCATGGCAAACCCCGGGAACACCCCCGCCCGCACCGAGGCCCGCACCGAGGCCAGGGCGGCAGGGCGGCCGCGCGACGCACGGCTCGACACCGCGATCCTGAGCGCCACCCGGGAACTGCTCGCCGAGGTCGGCTACCCCGGCCTCACCCTGGAGGGCGTCGCCGCCCGGGCCGGGACCACCAAACCCGCCATCCGGCGCCGCTGGGCGTCACGGCAACTGCTGGTCATCACGGCCCTCGGCGAGATCATGGGCACCGCCCCCACCCCCGACACGGGGTGCACCCACTGCGACCTGATCCTCGGCATCGAGACCATCGGACAGGCCTTCGGGGGCGCCTTCGGCCGCCGGACGCTGCCCGCGCTGATCGCGGACCTGGCCGGGGACCCCGAACTGGACCGGGTCTTCGCCGACACGCTCTTCCACCCCCGGCGCGCCACCACCAGGGCGGCGCTGCTCCGCGGCATCGAACGCGGCGACCTGCGCGCGGACGCCGACCTCGACCTGCTGCTCGACCTGCTGGCCGCCACCACCTACCACCGGGTGCTGTTCGGCCACATGCCGATCGACGACCGGCTGGCGCACGACGTGGTGATGACCGTCCTCGACGGCGCGGCGACACCGCGCTGGCGCGAGCACTACCGGCAGCGCCACGACGGGTGATGACGGCTAGGGGGTGTCCGCAAAGTCGCGTCGGATCAGCCCGCGGCGTCAGGGGGCACCTCCCGGCGGTAGCCGGGGGCGCGTACGATCGCAAGGCGGAGGGTCGTCCTCGTGGGGGGCACCTCCCGGACGGAGTCCGGGGGCGGGCCTACTCGGACGCGCCCGACAACGCAGCGAGAGGGGGCACCTCCCAGCGGTAGCTGGGGGAGCGTGCCAGGCGTCGCGGGCCCGGCGGGACTTTGCGGACACCCCCTAGAGCCAGCCGTTGCGGCGGAAGCCCCGGTGCATGGCGAAACAGGCGGTGGCGATGACGACGATCACCAGCGGGTAGCCGAAGCGCCAGCGCAGCTCGGGCATGTGGTCGAAGTTCATGCCGTAGACGCCGCACACCATGGTGGGGACGGCGATGATCGCCGCCCAGGCCGTGATCTTGCGCATGTCCTCGTTCTGGGCGACGGTCACCTGGGCGAGATGGGCCTGGAGTATGGAGTTCAGCAGGTCGTCGAAGGCGGCGATCTGGTCGGTGACCCGGGCCAGGTGGTCGGCGACGTCCCGGAAGTACGTCTGGATGTCGGCGTCGACCGCGGGGAGGCGCTGCGCGGAGAGCCGTTCCATCGGGCGGTCCAGGGGCGCCACCGCGCGCTTGAGCTCCAGCAGCTCCCGCTTGAGCTGGTAGACCCGGCCCGGGTCGGCCCGGACCGCGGGCTCGCGGGCGAAGACCTCCGTCTCGACCAGCTCGATATCGTCCTGGACCGCGTCGGCGACCGCGAGGTAGTCCTCGACCACGTGGTCGGCTATGGCGTGCAGCACCGCGGAGGGGCCCTTGGCCAGCTGGTCCGGCTCGGCCTCCAGCTCCTCCCGCAGCGGGCCGAGCGATCCGTGGCGGCCGTGCCGTACCGTGATGACGAAATCGGGACCGGTGAAGACCATGACCTCGCCGGTGTCCACGACCTCACTCGTCGTGGTCAGCTCGTCGTGATCGACGTACCGGACCGTCTTGAAGACGGTGAACAGCGTGTCGTCGTAGGTCTCCAGCTTCGGCCGCTGATGGGCATGGACCGCGTCCTCGACCGCCAGCGGGTGGAGCGCGAACAGCTCCGCGATCCCGGAGAACTCCTGCTCGGTGGGTTCGTGCAGCCCGATCCACACGAAGCCGCGCCCCGCCCGGCGCACCCGCGCGATCGCCTCCTCGACCGGGCAGTCGCCGGGCTGGCGCTTCCCGTCGACGTACGCCACGCAGTTCACCACCGACGTGCCGAGCGGCGAGCGGGCCGGGTGGTTGAGATCGACGCGGCGGCGGCGCCGGGCCAGGCGCGCCACTTTCCGGAGGTTGCCGACCATCGACATGGGAACTCCTTCGGCTGAGCTACGGCCGACGCCTACCCCGTCGGGGGTTTCGCACCGACTGCGCCCACAGCGTACGACCCGGCTCCCTTTTCACCCCGGCCGCCGCCGATGAGTTTGTGCGGTGACCGCGGTCCGAGAGGAGGAAGGGTCATCCGTACCGCTCGTGGAGGGGCATCATGAGGAAGATCATTGCCAGCCTGTTCATCTCGCTCGACGGGGTCGTGGAAGCCCCCGACCAGTGGCACTTCCCCTACTTCAACGACGAGATGGGCGCCGCCGTCGACGCGACCTTCGGCGTGACCGACACGCTCCTCCTGGGCCGCAAGACGTACGACAGCTTCGCCGGGGCGTGGCCGGAGCGGGAGGCGGCCGGGGGTGAGGACGCCGACTTCGCGAAGAAGCTCGGCGATGCCCGCAAGATCGTCGTGTCGCGCCAGGAGCTGTCGTTCAGCTGGCGGAACACCGAGCAGCTCAAGGGCGACGTGGTCGACGCCGTCACCGCGCTCAAGGGAGAACCGGGCAAGGACATCGCGATGAGCGGCTCGGTGTCGGTCGTACGGCAGCTGCTGGCGCACGGGCTGCTGGACGAGCTGCACCTGCTGGTGCACCCGATCGCCGTGCGCAGGGGCATGCGGCTGTTCGACGAGGGAGAGACCACGATTCCGCTGCGGCTGCTGTCGTCCAAGACCTTCAGCACCGGGGTGCTGCACCTGGTCTACGCGCTGGCCGAGTCGACCGGCGACGCCACGTACGACGACGCCAAGGCGCACCTGCCGCAGGGCGAGCAGTAGCAGTCGGCAGCGGTCCATGCCATGGATCCGGTCTCGGATGGCCCGGATTCGGCCGCATGTGTCCCCGGCCGGTGTGGACCGTACCCCGGCCCGGTGACGCTTCACCCGAGACGGCATGGGAGGCCGTGCCAGAAGCCCGCGATGGTCGGCTACTCCCGCTGCCAACTGCACCGGGGTGACTGGAGCAAGCCGCAGAAGAGGAAGGGCAAGCGGAGGAGCTGACCGAGGACCGTGGACCCCTCGTTACGCGGGGGCGGCGCGCCTGGTGCAGGTGAAGGGTTCGTCGAGCCAGTAGGTGTTGTGCTGCTCGTCGTAGGGGTGCTCCACGCCGTCCAGGTCCGCTTCGGCAGGGCGATCGCGTTCCGGATCGAGGACGACGTGGTCATGGTGCGCTCCATTCCGGTCCGGCCCGGCGGGCCGACGGGCGTCTGACGACCGGATCGCACGCCAACCGCCGGGACGAGGGATCCACGGGATCGACAGGGCTGGCCGGAGCTCTTCTCCCGCACGATCGACCGGACAGCCGAAACGTCCGCGCACCGCTCGCTAATCTGCGCGGGTGACCATCGAGCTGACCGTCCTGTCGACGGTTTCGTATCGCGGGGAGGAGATCACCGCCCCGCGGCTCCGGGGGCTGCTCGCGCTGCTCGCCTCCGACCTGCGCGCCGGGTGCAGCACCGGGCGGCTGGTCGACGGGTTGTGGCCGGACGGGCAGCCGGAGAATCCGGTCAAGGCGGTGCAGATCCTGGTCTCGCGGCTGCGGTCGCGGCTCGGGGCCGAGGTGGTGGTGAGCACGCCCAGCGGGTATCGGCTGGGGCTCGCCGAGGAGCGGGTGGACGCCTCGGCCGTTCTGCTGCACGCCGCCGCCTGCGCGGAGAAGGCTCGGGCCGGGGACCATGCCGGGGCGCTCGCCGAGGCGGAGGAAGGGCTCGCCCTCTGGGACGGCGGCGGGGGCGGGGACGGCGGCCGGGACGCGGACGCGGTGCTCGGCGATCCGGTCGCGGCGCTGCGGGCCGAGCGGGCGGCGGCGCACCGGGCGCTGAGACGGGGCCGGGCCCTGGGGCTGGCCCGGACCGGCGGCCGGGAGGCGGCGGCCGGGCCGTTGGCGGAGCTGGTGCGGGAGTTCCCGCGGGACGAGGAGCTGTGGCTCGAGCTGGTGCGGTGCGAGGCGGCGACCGCGGGCACGGCCGCGGCCCTGGCCACGTACGAGCGCTACCGGCGGCGGCTGCGCGACGAGCTGGGCACCGACCCGGGGCCGGGACTGCGGGCCCTGCACGAGGAGTTGTTACGGGGCGAGGCGCCCGTCGTGCGGCGCGGGGTGCCGCACGAGCCGAACGCGCTGCTCGGCCGGGACGGGGACATCGCGGCCGTGGCGGGCTTGCTGCGTTCCTCGCGGGTCACGTCGATCGTCGGGCCCGGCGGGCTCGGCAAGACCCGGCTGGCGGCGGCGGTGGCGCGGGCGGCCGAGCAGCGGGTGGTGCATCTGGTGCCGCTGGCGGGCGTGACGAGGGACGAGGACGTGGCGGGCGAGATCGCCTCCGCGGTGGGTGCCGCTGCCCCCGCGGTGGGCGGCGCGGGCGGCGCGCCCTCCGCCGAGGTGCTGGGCGGGCTCGTCGCGGCGCTCGGGGCGGGCCCGGTGCTGCTGGTGCTCGACAACTGCGAGCAGGTGGTGGGCGGGGTCGCCGAGGTCGTACGGGCGCTGGTGGCGGCGACCCGCGAGCTGCGGGTGCTCACCACGAGCCGTACCCCGCTGGACATCGCCGCCGAATCGGTCTATCTGCTCCCGGAGTTGGACCCCTCGACGACGGTCGAGCTGTTCGAGCAGCGGGCCAGGGCCGCGCGGCCGGACGTCGAACTGCCCGCCGAGGCCGTTGCCGCGCTGTGCCGCCGTCTCGACGGGCTGCCGCTCGCCGTGGAACTGGCCGCCGCGCGGGTGCGGGTGCTGTCGGTGGCGGAGATCGCCCGGCGGCTGGAGGACCGGTTCGCGCTGCTGCGGGGCGGGACGCGGGACGCGCCGCAGCGGCACCGCGCGCTGCACGCGGTGGTCGACTGGAGCTGGAACCTGCTCGCCCCGGACGGGCAGGCGGCCCTGCGGGCGCTGTCCGTGTTCCCGGGCGGTTTCACGGCCGACGCGGCGGAGCACCTCGTCGGTCACGACGCGCTGGAGATCCTGGAGGATCTCGTCGGGCAGTCGCTGCTGAAGGTGACGGACACCCCGGCGGGCGCCCGGTTCCGGATGCTGGAGACCGTACGGGAGTTCAGCGCGGCGCACCGCACGGCGGCGGGCGAGGACGAGCAGGTCACGGGGTGTTTCCTCGCCTGGGCCCGGTACTTCGGCACGACGTACCACGACGCGCCCTTCGGCCCGGACGCCATCGCCGCCTGGCACCGCACACGGGCCGAGCAGGACAACCTGGTGCGGGCGCTGCGCATCGGCCTGGACGCGCGCCACATGCCGACGGTCGTGGCGGCCGCGGCCGCCCTGGGCACGCTGTGGGCCACCGAGGCCCACTACACCCGGCTGTTCGCGCTGGCCGAGGACACCGGTCCGCTGCTGTCCCACTACCGGCCGGAGCCCGACGGCGTCGAGCCGGTCCGCACGCTCGCGACCCTGGTCGCGGTCAACGCGTTCCTCGGCGGGGGCACGAGCGCGCCGCGCTTCCTCGCCGTCCTGCGCCGACTGCCCCCGGGCGCGCCCGGGACCCTGATCGGCGCGCTCGCCACGGTGCTCAGCCGAATACCGGAGGTGGTGGGTCCGGACCGTACGGCCCTGGAGCGGCTGTGCGCGAGCGACGAGCCGCTGGTGGCGGGGGTCGCGGAGGGGGTGGCGGGCTATCTGTGGGAGAGCGAGAACGAGCCGGAACGGGCCATGGCTGCCGCCCGGCGGATGCTCGCCGCGTTCGAGGGACGGCGCGTGCCGTGGCTGTCCGTCATGGGGCATTCGCGGCTGAGCGAACTGTGCCTGCACGCCGAGCGCGGCGCGGAGGCGCTGATCCACATGGCGGAGGCCATGCGGATCATGGACGAACTGGGCGACTGGAACGACATGATGGGCCTGCGCTGGGGCATGGTGCTGGCCAACCTCCAGACCGGCGACCTCGAAGCGGCCGAACGCTGGCTGGAGCAGGCGGTGCTGCACCGGCCGGAGGAGGCCGTCGACCTGCTGACCCCCGACCTCGGGGCGCGCGCCGAGATCGCCCTCGCGCGGGGCGAGACGGAGCGGGGGCTGGCGTTGTGGCGGCGGGCCACGAGCACCCTGGAGAGCGACGGCGATCCGCTGCTGGAGCCCTGGGCACTGGAGATCCAGGCCGTCTCGGTCGCGGCCCACTCCCAGCACGGCCGCCTCGACCTGGTGTCCGGGTCCGCGGCGGCGCTCACGGAGCGGATCGTGGCGCTGCTCAACCGGGCCGTGGCGGTGGACATCCCGATCTGCGGCGTGGTGCTGCTGGCCCTGGGCTACGCCGACCTCGCGGCGGGGCGAGCGGGTACGGGCGTGCGGCTGATCGCGCTGGCCGAGCGGTTCCGGTGCCTACGGAGTTTCCAGCCGACGATGGCGTCGCCCCGTTCGCGGCACGCGGCGCAGAAGGCCGACGGGGCGGCGTACGACGACGCGGTGTCGACGTACGCCGCCCTGGGCCGGGACGGACTCCCGGGCGCGGCGGTCGCGTTGCTGAGGCTCCGCGGCTGAGGCTTCGCGGCTGAGGCTTCGCGGCTGAGGCTTCGCGGCTGAGGCTCCGCGGCTGAGGCTCCGCGGCTGAGGGGAGGCGCCGGAGCCGGTGGCGGGGGCCAGTGACCCGGGAGCCGCGGGCCGGTGCCTCCCCCTGTGACAGGGCCCCAGGAGCCGGTGGGCCGGGGTCACAGGCGGATCGGCAGGCGCAGGAGGTGGAAGCCGTCGCCCGGCCAGTGGCCGAACTCCAGCTCGGCGCGGGCCACGGCGAGGCGCAGGTCGGCGCGGCGGACGAAGAGGCGGTCGAGGACGACGCTCGTGAGGAGGCGGCCGAGGGCGGCGCCGATGCAGTAGTGGGCGCCGTGGCCGAAGGCGAGGTGGCCGTCGCCGCGGCCGAACTCCCTGCCGACGTCGAGCTGTCCGGCGCCGTCGCCGAACTCCTCCGGGTCGTGGTCGGCGGCGAGCAGGGCGACCGTCACCGACTCGCCCCGGCGCAGCGCGGTGCCCGCGAAGTCGAAGCCCTCGGTGGCGTAGAGGGTGGCGCCGATGCGGACGATGGAGACGTACCGGAGGAGTTCGGGGACGGCGCGCGGGAGGAGTCCGGGGTCGGCGTGCAGCCGGGCGGCCTGCTCGGGGTGGTCGAGCAGGGCGAGGGCGGCGTGGGCCAGGAAGAGCGCGGGCGGGGTGATGCCGGTGTTGATGAGCAGGAAGACGATGCCGATCAGGTCGTCCTCGGTGAGCTGGTCCCCGTCGAGGAGGGCGGAGATCAGGTCCTCGGTGGGTTCGGCCCGGCGGCGGGCGATCAGCTCCTTGGCGTATTCGACCAGCGCGACGAGCGCCTCCCCGGCCCGGCTGCCGTCGCCGAAGGCGAAGTCCCGCATCCAGGAGCAGACCTGGTCGCGGTCGCGCTCCTCGACGCCGATCAGCTCGCAGATGACCTGGGTGGCCAGGGGGTAGGCGAAGGCGCCGAGGAGGTCCGTACCTCCGTTCGCCTCGGCCTCGGCGACCAGGGCGTCCGCGGTCCGCTCGACGAAGGCGCGCAGCGCCGTGATGCGGCGGGCGGTGAACGCGCGGGTCAGCGGGGCGCGGCGGTGGGCGTGCTCCTCGCCGTCGAAGAGGGCGAGGTGTCCGGAGAAGTACTTCACGTACTCGGCGGGGAGCCCGGCGGATGCCGCCTCCAGCAACTCGTCCTGCGCGTCGGAGGCTTCGGCCGCGTCGGTGTCTGCCGGGATCCGGGTGCGGTCGCGGATCAGCCGCGGCTCGGTGAGGGCGGCCTTGACGTCGGCGTACCGGGTGACCAGCCGGACGGGGGTGGTGAGGCCGGGGAGGACGGCGTGCGGGAGTTCGTCGCGGGTACGGAGGTCGGCGTAGCCGCGTACGGGGTCCTCGACCTGCTCGGGGGTGAGGTGGACGGCGTTCTCGGACATGGCGGTCTCGCTTCCTGGTGGAGTCGGCGGGTGGAGTGGGAGGGGTTCAGCGGGGGTCGCGGGCGAAACGGCGCTGCGACCAGACGTAGCCGAGCAGGGTGATGACGAGGCACCAGGCGACGGACAGCCAGCCGTTGTGGCCGATCTCCGTGCCGGTGAGGAGCCCGCGCAGGGTCTCGACCACGGTGGTGAAGGGCTGGTACTCGGCGAACCACCGGATCCAGCCGGGCATCGCGTCGACCGGCACGAACGCGCTGCTGACGAAGGGCAGCAGGAACGACAGCGGCAGTACGGCGTTGCTGGCGGCCTCCGGCGTCGGGCTGGCGAGGCCCATGCCGACCGCGAGCCAGGTGAGCGCGCAGCAGGCCTCGCCGTCGCCGCCCGCTCGCGGAAGCCCTCGGACGCGCTGGTCTTCGACAAGGACGCCTACACGGTCCTGACGACGACCGTCGCCACGGACACCGGCGACACGGCCGTGACGTACCACTTCTACAAGGCCATCACGTACGTCACGAACCCGGTGGACGCGACGTACCAGTGCCTCAACGTCAGCGTGCCCGTCGAGATCGACGGCGCGGCGGTCGACGCGACCGCGCGCCGATCCTCTTCGCCAACGCGGTGGGCGGCTACATGCCGCCGTCCGTGGGGGACGCCACCGGGGTCGGCGGTTCCCCGATGACCCCGCCCGGCGGTGGCAGCGGTGGCGGGCTGCCCCGCACGCTCGACCTGATGAACCCCATGTTCTTCATCGAGCAGCGGAACCCGGGCCGGGCGAAGCATTGGTGGATCCGCGTCGGCACCAAGGACACCGACACCTCGCTCACCGTCGTCGGCAACCTCGCCGCGGGCCTGGACAACCTGGTCGACGACGTCGACGCCCTCATGTACTGGGACGCCGGACACGGCGCCAACGAGGACGCGGCGGACTCATGACGTGGATCGGCCGCGTGACGGGCCACTCCGGTTGACCTGACGCCAGGGTCCCGTAGGGGCCATTACGCCCCCAACAGCCCCCACCGCACCGCCGCGACTGCCCCGAGCACCAGCGGCGGTGCCAGCCACCACGGCCCCATGACGCGCCGTACCGACGGCATCACCGTGATCAGCGCGGCAAGAGCGCTCGCCCCGAGGGTGAGCACGCACGCCAGGACGATTCCGGCACGTGCGTCGTCGTCCCAGCTGCCCGACGGCTCGATGGTCAGCGCCGTGTAGCAGAAGAAGGCCGCGATCAGGTGAAGAATCACCAGCGGGACGGCCAGAACCCACCGCAGGCAGCCTTGGTCCTCTGCCGACGTGGCGGCTTCGGTGCGGTCCTCGAGCATCAGCGCAGTGCTTCCCTCGCCTGGTCGATGTCGTTGTTGAAGCCCCGGCCGTAAGCCTGAGCGTCACTTCCCTGCCAGTACGGTCCGCCGTTGTACCGCGCGGCGAGTTCCTGGTATTGGGCGGGCGTCATCTCGTCCGCCGGCACATCGGCGAACTTGCTCTCGGCTTTGAGCTGCGCCAGGTACCCGGACGCGATGAAGATGTTCTGCCCCGGATCCTGGAGGGACTCCTCGACGGTCGCCCGCTGCGCTTCCGTGAGGTTGTCCGGGTCGTAGCCGAGCACTTCAGCACCCCGCCGTACCTGGATCGCGATGGGGCCGAAAGACGTTTCATCGGGGCTTCCGCCGGCCCGCCACGGCAGGTTCTCGGGCGCGAGCGGGCTGAACGGGACGTCGAACTGCTCGCGAATGGTGTCGACGGCGTCGTCCATGTAGCCAGGCTGGCCGCCGACCTCCTGCCAGGCGATACCGGCGACCATGTCCGCGGGCAGTCCCGAGTTCTTCGCCGCAGCACGGATGGTCTCCTTGTTCGCGGCGATCCATTCCTTTCGGTCCTGGTCCGAGGACGGTGGATCCCAGTAGGCGTCCTTCGCGTCAGGCAGGTTGGCCACCTGAGTGCGTATGTCACGGAGTGTCGGCGAGATGATGGCGTCCCCAACCTGACCGGAGTAGTCCCGCTTGGGGCCGCTGCCGGGAAGCTTGGTGAGAGGGTTGCTGCTCGCCTCCCGGGCCTCCTGACGCATGGCCTCGATGGCCGAGAATACGTCCACGCGCTCGGTCAGGCCCAGCCGGTATTCGGGCAGCAGGTCGTACGCCGCCTTCAGGCCGTGGACGCACAGGTCACGGGCTTCCTTCTCCGTGGTCTTGGCGAGGTGAAAGTCGCCGCCGGCCGCGTTGTGGAGCCGGTTCGCCTCGTCCTTGATGTCGTCGACATCCATGGTGACCTCGGCAAAGAAATCCATGACGCCCGTGGTCGCCCGCATGTCCTCCCACTGGCGCATGGGTTCCGCCTCCTGCGCCTCACGGGTGATCGCGGTGCCTTTGGTGCCGATCAGCTCGGCAAGCGCCTGTTCGTTCACCTTTCCATTGGAGTAGTGCTTCTTGGCAGTCACCAGAGCATAGGCATATTCACGCAAGGCGGTGTTGGCCTTGCCATACCCCTCAGCAATGTGCGTCAGTAGCTTGCGCGCCTCGGCGACGCGTGCTTCATAGTGAACGCTGTTTTCGCTACGCCAGTGGGTGCGCTTTTCCGCTCTCTCAGCCGGATCGTCCACTTCCACCAGCAGGTCGTGCAGCCGCTTGAACTCGTCGGCGTTGCGCTTGACGAGCGATGGCTTGCAGTCCTCCAGAAATTCGACGTCCTTGCGGTAACTCAGTTCCTCGCTCATTTCACCCCCGGCGCCACGTACTGGCCATTCAGAACGTCGTCGAGGAACCGCCGCGCGTTGTCGTCCTCCACCGTTACGAAGTCGGTTCCGACACTCTTGAGACGTGTGGCGAGGGCGGCGAACAGGGATATTGCGTCCAGGAATTGATCGTCGGCGAACCTGCCGAAGCGTTCGACTTGAGCAGCGACGTCACCGTGCGACCTGGGTTCCCGGGCCATGGTGCACAGCTCAGCATCGGGCCTTCCCTGGTGGAGGAGCCCGGCAATTTCAATCAGCAGATTCGCATTACCGTTGATGGAATCCGTGTTGTAGTCGAGCTTCTTCCCGTCCGGCGCACCACCCGGACCATCGCCCTTCTGGGCTTGCAGTTGATTGAGCTGCATGCCGTCGGCCCGGCGTTTCTGTGCATCGGCCTTCAGTCGGGCCCACTCCTCATCGAACGACACTCATCCCCCTATGATGTCGACCTCCCCCTTACGGGTGACTGAGGACTTTACCAGAGCTAAATCAACTCTGGCCTTTCGACAACGGCGACAGAGCGTTCCTGGGCTCGCCCCGGAGCTGCTGGGGCGGCGCGCCGCGGGCTGATCCGATACGCCGGGTCAGGTGCGGCGTGCGGCGCGCAGGTGGGCGGCGGCCGAGCTGGGCAGGTACGGGGCGGTGCCCGCGTACGTGGCGCGGTAGCCGTGGTGGCGCAGGTCGTCGTAGCGGGCCCGCGAACCGGTGCGGAGGGTGGCGTCGCACCGCGCCCGGCCCCGGCTGTTCGTCACCGCGGCGCACAACTTGCGGGCGCCGGTGTTGTCGGTGAACCGGACCGTCTGCCCGGGCAGCGGGTCACCGTCGGCGGTGGTCAGGGTGGCGGACAGCCCCTTGACCCGCAGGGACGCGGGCGACGTGTGCCGTTCCACGGTGGCTGCGCTCGCCTCGAGGCGGGTGGACACGGGGTGGGACGGTGGGATGGCCAGCCCGACCGGGCTGCTCAGCCCGGCGATGGGCACGGTGGTCTGGCCGCTGCCGTCCGCGGGGACCTCCACCACCCGGTCGTTGCCGAAGTCGGCGACGAACAGGTTGCCGTACGCGTCGACCGCCAGCCCCTGCGGGGTGTTCAGCCCGGTCGCGGGGACGGTCGTCTGCGGGCCGCCGCCCCGGGGCAGCTTCACCACGCGGTCGTTGCCCGAGTCGGCGACGTACAGGTTCCCGGCGTGGTCGAACGCGAGCCCCGTGGGCTCGGAGAGCCCCGCCGTGGGCACGGTGGTCTGCGGCCCGCCGTCCACGGGCACCACCACGACGCGGTCGTTGACGAAGTCGGCGATGTAGAGGTTGCCGTGCGCGTCGAGCGCCAGGCCGTCCGGGTGGACCAGGCCGGTGGTGGGCACGGTCATCTGCAACCCGCTGCCGTCCGCGGGGATCTCCACCACCCGGTCGTTGAAGCTGTCGGCGATGAAGAGGTCGTCGTCGCCTTCATCGTCGCCGTCGTGGTCGGTGTCATCGGTGTCGATGGCCAGCCCGATCGGGCGGGAGAGCCCGGTGGTGGGGAGCGTGCTCTGCCCACCGCCGTCCGCGGGAACCGTCACCACCCGGTTGTTGCCGGTGTCGGACACATAGAGGTTGCCGTCGGTGTCGAGGGCGAGGCCGGTGGGACGGGTGAGACCGATGGTGGGCACGGTGGCCTGGCCGCTGCCGTCGGTGGCGACCTTCAGCACCGTGTTGTCGGTGTACTCCGAGACGTACAACTGCGCGACCCGCGGCGCGGCGGCCGCCGGAGCGAGGCCGGAGACGAGCCCGTACGCACACAGCGTCAGGATTCCTGCCAGCGCGGTCAGTCGGTGCCGTACGGAGAAGCGGCCCATTCCACACCCACCTGTGATTTCCGGACGATCGGCCCATTGCCGTGACCCCGACCTTAGGAACCCACCCCCGGCCCCGGTCCGCACCACGCCACCGGGCCGCCCGGAATCCACCCGGGCGGCTGTCGGCGGAACGGCGGTATCCGAGTGGCGGTGTCAGAACACTTCGTGCCGGGAGCCACGCGAAGCCGCGCTACACGGCCAGTGCCTCGGCGACGGCGGCGCCGGTTTCGCGGGCCGTCAGGTACGGGCGGACGTCGTGGGCCCGGGGGCTGGTGCAGGAGGCGGTCGAGGACCAGGCGGAGGATGGCGAGCTGGGAGCCGAGGGTGATGAGGTGCAGGTCGGGCCACTCGGCTGGGCACAGAGGGTTTCGTAGACGACGGTGCCCAGGGAGTGGGCGACGATGGCCTCGGTGCCGTCAGTCACGGCGCGGGCGAGGCGGTCCTGGACGCGGGCGCGGAGGTCGGGGTCAGTGACGTAGCGGCGGACCTGCCGGGCGCTGACGATCATGAGGCTCGCTGAGCCCGGCGAAGAAGGCCGAGTGGCTGAGGGCGTTCAGGGCGCGCTGCACGGCGTACGGCGACCCTGCGCTGCACTTCGAGGTCGGTACCGAGGGGCGGCAGCTCCTCGCGGTAACCGGCGTTGGGCAGGAACGGGGCCAGGCCCGTGACCAGGCCGCTGGCCAGTTCGGCGCGCTGGCCACGGGCCGAACGCCAGGAACCGCAGCCCGGTCGAGGCCGCGCCGCCGCCGTGCCGGTACGCGATCGGCTGGAGCGCCGGCCCGGCGGCATCCGCGCTGCCCGCGCCGCCACCGCAGGTGTCCAGCACGATCAGCAGATGGCGCAGCTCGCCCTGGCACAGGGTGCGCACCAGGTCTTCGGTGGCCAGGGCAGTGGTGGCCGGGTCGTCGTCCTGCGAGTCCCAGCGCAGCAGATAGTCCCGGTCCCGGCGTGGACGAGGCCGTGCCCGGCGACGTACACGACCACCACTCGTCCGGGGTGAGCCGGGTGTCGGCCGACCAGTGGCGCAGCTTCTGCCGGATCTGATCGGCACCGTCGTAGATACCGAGCCCGGGCAGGACGGCCTGGTAGCGAACCCCTCGAAGAGCCCGGTCATCGCGCCGAGAACCGTAACCGGATGATCGCAATCCGTGTCCGGAAGCGCAACGGGGCGGGTGCGGGCCGCCCTCACGGGTTCGGCATCGGCCGGGCGCAGCTCAGGTACAGGACGAACACCGATGCCGGGGCGAGGACGGCGTAGAGCACGCGGCGGCCGATGTGGCGCCGCCGCCGGGGTATGGCCCAGGCCGCGATCAGCAGACCCAGCGGGAGGGCGAGGGCGCAGCGGAAGACCACGGAGCCGGGGGTGAACAAGGGGATGAATACGAGGGCCCAGAAGGCCAGGAAGGGGGTGACGAGCGTGGAGACCAGCGGTGCGATCCACTGCCAGGAGACCCGGTCGTCCGGGCCGCGCTCCCGCTCGGGCGGCGCGACACCGCACCGAACGTCGTCACACCACACGTCGTGACACGGCGCGTTCTCGCACACAGTGCTCTCAGCCATGGGCTCCAGCCAACCCGGAGGCGGGGCGGGGCGCATGAGCCCGGGTACTCAGATGCCCCCGGTCTGCGCCGCCGCCGCGCCGTGGCGTCGATGACCAACCCCTTACTCGTTCGTGAAGATCGTCGACGCCGGGAGCATCACGCGCGCGGCCGACATCCTGCACATCGCGCAGCCCGCCCTCAGCCAGCAGCTCTCCTACCTGGAGTCGCACTTCAAACAGCAGCTGCTGATCCGCAGCAAGCGCGGCGTGGCACCGACCGAGGCGGGCCGGGCGCTGTACCGGCACGCCCAGCTCATCCTGCGCCAGGTCGAACTGGCGCAGGCCGCCGTCGACGTGTCCGGGCGGGCTCCCGCGGGCAGCGTCTCGGTGGGTCTTGCCCCGTACAGCATGGGCGCGGCGCTCGCGCTGCCGCTGCGCACCGAGGACCTGTTCCTGATCGCGGCGCCGGGCAGGACGACGGAGCCGGGCGGGGGCGCGGACGTCCCGCTGGAGGAGCTGGCGGACGTGGAACTGCTGCTGCCCAGCCGGATCCACACCATCCGTCAGGTCGTGGACGCCGCGTTCCAGCAGGCGTCACTCCAGCCGCGGGTGATCGGCGAGGTCGAGTCCGTCCTGACGCTGGTCAGCGCGGTCGGCGCGGACCTGGGGGCGACGGTGCTGCCGTGGTCGGCGGCGCGCGCGATCCTCGACGTGCAGAACCTGGTGGTGCGCCGGATCGTGAATCCCACCATCCCGGTCAAGCTCTCCCTGTGTACGTCCGACCATCAACCGCTGTCGGAGCCCGCCCATGCCGTGCACGATCTCTTCCATGAACTGATCGCCGACTTCGGCTGGAGCGGGCCTCCGCGGCTGGAGCGGGCCGCCGCTCGGACGCTCAGACGCCCGTGGTGTCGGTGGCCGCGTCGACCGCCGGTTCCACCCGGCCCGGGGCGGGCTTGCGCAGCAGCAGGAGCGCCGCGTCGTCGTGCAGCCGCCCGCCGACGTGCGCCAGCAGTTCGTCGTGCAGCCCGGCCAGGGTCCGGGACGGCTCGTCGGAGACGTGCCCGGGCACCCGCTCGGCCAGCGGGAAGTACGCCCTGCCGTGGTCGCGCGCCTCGATGACCCCGTCGGTGTACAGCAGCATCTGGTCGCCGTCGGCGAACGGCACCACCTCCAGGCTCGGCGCCTCCCCGCCCAGCGAGGCCAGGCCCAGCGGCGGCGCCGGGCGCACCGGCTCGACGGGCACGACCGCACCGGCCGGGCCGATCAGCAGCGGCGGCGCGTGGCCGCAGTTGACGATCTCCATGCGCCCGTCGGCGGGGTATCCGGCGACGACGGCGGTGACGAAGTCGTCCGGGGCGAGGTTACGGGCGAGGCTGCGCTCGATGCGGCCGACGACGTCCAGCAGGTCCGGTTCGTCGTACGCGGCCTCCCGGAACACGCCGAGCACCAGCGCGGCGGTGGACACGGCGGGCAGCCCCTTGCCGCGCACATCGCCGACGATCAGCCGGACCCCGTACGGGGTGGACACCAGCGCGTACAGGTCGCCGCCCACCCGGGCCTCCGCCGCGGCAGCGCTGTAGCGGACCGCGACCTGGAACTGTCCGACCCTCGCGGGCACCGGCCGGAGCAGCGCGTTCTGCGCGGCCTCGGCGACCGAGCGGACCGCGGCCAGCACCCGTTCCCGGCGCCTGCGCAACACGCTGGCCAGGCAGCTCGCCAGGGTCACCGCGATGAGCGTCGACAGCACGACCGCCTGCCCGTGGACCGGCGCGGCCTGCCACGCGCCGAGCCCCGCGCCCAGCGCGACGGCGAGGAACCCGATCCGCAGCACCGCCCACGGGCGGCACACGGCGGCGGCCAGCGCGGGTCCGACGGCGAGCAGCGGCAGCCAGCTCGTCCCGTCTCCGGTGACGAAGGCGATGGCCGCGACCGCGCCCAGGATGAGTACGGGCACTCCGGCCGCGAACGGCGCGGGGGGATAGGGCTGGTCCAGATGGGTACGGGCCTGGATCATGTCCGGGTCGACTGCTCTCTCTCGCTCGCCGGGTTCGTTCGGATACGGCGTGATGTCCGTTTCATCCAGAGAACCAGCGCTTCGCGGAGAGCGACAAGGGCCGGAATTTCAGATAGTGAGCGAAAGGCTCCTGGTCACGCGGTCGGCCGTCGGCAGCAGCAGCTCGCGTACCTCCTCCAGCCGCGCGGCCCGGTCTCCCTGCCCGGCCTGACCGGACCGACCGGACCGACCGGACCGACCTGCCAGGCCCGCCCGACCGGCCTGGAGCGACACCCCGAGCGATCCGAGCCGGTCCCCGCTGTACACGGGCACCGCGAAGCAGACCGTGCCCAGCGCGTACTCCTCCAGGTCGATGACCGGCTCACCGGCGGCCGAGGCGTCCAGCCGCCGCAGCAGCTCGGCGGGGCGGGTGACGGTGCGGGGCGTGAGGTCGACGAGCGGGTGCCGGGACAGATAGTCGCTGCGGGCCTCGTCGCCCAGCTCGCGCAGCACGCACTTGCCGAGCGCGGTGGCGTGCCCGGCGTCCTCGAACCCCACCCACAGATCCACCCGGGGCGCCCGGGGGCTGTCGACGATCTCCGCGACCCGGATCTCGCCGTCCTCGTAGAAGGTCAGATACGCGGCCGCCGACAGCTCGTCCCGCAGCCCGGCCAGCGTCGGCCGCACCCGGTTGAGCAGCGCCTGCCCGCGGCTGCCGACCTGGAGCGTGTGCAGCTTGTCGCCGACGACGAAGCCGCCGTCGGGCAGCCGGTGCACATAGCCGTCGTGGACGAGGGTCCGCAGCAGGTGGTACGCGGTGGCCAGCGGCAGCCCCGCCTCCCGCGCCAGCTGTTTCGCCGGCGCACCGCCCTCGTGTGCGCCCACGGCCTCCATCAGGCGGAAGGCTCGCTGCACGGAGGTGATGAGCGTAGGGCCTCCTGGAGTACCCATATGACCAGCTTGCGCCCGGTACGGCGGCCGGGCAAGGGCCTCTCAGCGGCCGGGACGCGCCAGGGCACGCGCGAGGGCGTCGGCCGACCCGGATAGTCGGCCGACGCCCTCGGTCCGGAGCGAAGGCGGTCAGCCGGGGCTGATCCGGCCGCGCCAGCCGCCCTCTTCCTGGCCCCGGTGCTCGATGAAGTCCTTGAACCGGTGCAGATCGCCCTTGATCCGGCGGTCGAGCGTCCCGGTCATGTCCGCGGCCTTCTCCGCCATGCCGGTCGGTTCGAAGACCATGGCCAGGTTGACCTCGGTGTGGGTGTCGTCCAGGGACCGGAAGGTCACCAGGCCCTGCTGCTGCACGTCGCCCGAGGTCGTACGCCAGGCGATGCGCTCGTCGGGGAGCTGATCGACGATCTCGGTGTCGAATTCGCGGTGCACACCGGCAATGGAAGTCGACCAGTGGTTGTGTCGGTCGTCCACCTGGGTCACCTGGTCCACGCCTTCCATGAACCGCGGGAACTCGGTGAACTGCGTCCACTGGTTGTAGGCCGTGTGCAGCGGAACCTCAACCTCGACGGTCTCCCGCACGGTGCTCATCGGTGACTCCTTTCGACGCTGTCACCGCACCGGGTAACCGGGCCCGCGCCCGTAAAACGTCAGCGCACTCAGCGCGGTCAGCGCAGTCAGCGCAGGGGATGCAGCGCGGCCAGTTCGGCGGGGGCGGTGCCGGTGGTGATGGCGTCGGCGAGCAGCCGTCCGGTGAGGGGGCCGAGGGCCACGCCCCACATGCCGTGGCCGCCGTTCACGTACACCCGCGGCGAGGCGGTCGGGCCGACCAGCGGCAGCCCGTCGGCGGTGCACGGGCGCGAGCCGACCCACTCGTCCCGGCGGCCGTCCCAGTCGACGTCCCGCAGCAGCGGACGGGCCGCGGCGATGATCGCCTGGATGCGGCGCGGATCGACCGGCCGCTCCGGAGGCGCCAGTTCCATCATCCCGGCGACCCGCACCCGGCCGTCGCCCAGCGGGGTGCACACCACCTTCTGCCCGGCCAGATAGGTCGGGCGCGCCGGTGCGCCCGCGGCGGGCACGCTGAAGCTGTACCCGCGCCCGGACTGGACGGGCACCCGCACCCCGAACGGGCGGACCAGCCGGTTCAGCCAGGTCCCGGTGGAGACGACGGCGACGTCCGCGCGCAGATCGCCCTGCGACGTGCCGACCGCGACGCCCGTGCCCAGGTCGCGGATGCCCGATACGTCGGCCTGCTCCACGACCTTCCCGCCGCGCTCCCGCACCGCGTCCGCCAGCGCCCGCACGAAGTTCCCGGGGTTCAGCCGCCGCTGCCCGTGCAGCGCGATGCCCGCGCCGACCGCGTCGCTGAGCACCGGCTCCAGGGAGCGGGCACGGTCGCCGTCGATCGTCTCGTACGGAATCTCGTAGCCCGCCGCCCGCGCGTGCTCCAGCTCCTCCACCATCCCCGCCCGCTCGGCCGCCGTACCGAAGGCGAGCAGCATCGGGTCCACCGGGACGGTCGGCTCCTCGACACCGCCCGCCGCGAGCTCGTCGTACGCGGCGAGCGCGTGCCGGTTCAGCGCGGCGAACGTGGTGGCCAGCACCCGCCAGCGACGCGGGGTGCAGTGCCGGGTGAACGACAGCAGGAAGCGCGCCAGCCGCGGATCGGCCCGCGGCGGGATGTAGACGGGCGAGGTCGGCGTGACCAGGCTGCGCACCCCGTACCGCAGCGCGGCGGGCTCGGGCAGCGGCAAGGCGAGCGCCGGCGTCAGCCACCCCGCGTTCCCCCACGACGCCCCGGCCGCCGGCCGCCGCCGCTCGGCCACCGTGACCTCGACACCCCGGCTCTGGAGCGCCCACGCGGTGGCGAGCCCGACGATTCCGGCACCGACGACGACGGCGCTGCGTGGTGTGGACACGGTGGCGTTCCCCTTCCCCTGGATTCCCCGGGTTCCCCGGTGTCGCGTGCTGCGTACGCATCATGGGCGGGCGGGGGCGCGCGCCGCACTGTCCTGGGGGCCGATTGCGCGGGGGCGGGTGTTGTCGCGCGGCACAAGCCACCGGCGCGGGCCGGGCGGGCGGTGGTGCCGGTCCGGCCTCCCGGTGCCGGGCCGCCCTGGGCGCAGGCCGGGCCGTCCCGGCGGGGGCATCCCCTGGCGGAGGGCCGTCCCGGCGGGGTCCACCCCGGGCGCGGGCAGGGCCCCGGTGCCGGGCCGCCCCTCCTGCGCGAGCAGCGCCGTCTCAGCAGGGGCATCCCCGGGCGGAGGACTGTTCCGATGCAGCCCGCCCCCGGGCGCGGGCAGGGCCGTCCCGGCAGGAGGCCGCCCCTGGCGGAGGGCCGTCCCGGCGGGGTCTGAGCCGTCCCGGCGGGGGGCGCCCCCGGCGCGTGGCCACTCGGCGCGAGCATGCCCGCGCGGGGCGTCGGCCGCCAGGGCCGCGCCGGAAGTCGGCGGCGGGCCGGAGGACGCGTACGGGCCCGGCGCCACCTACGGCAGGCGCAGGGCTCGTAGGCGCAGGCGCAGCTGGATTTCGAACTTGGCGGCCGGGTCGGTGAGGTCGAGGCCCGCGATCTCGTGTGCGCGCCGCAGGCGGTAGCGCAGGGTGTTGGGGTGGATGTGCAGCTGGCGGGCGGCCAGCCGGGCGTCCTCACCGGCGGCGAGGTAGCGGGCCAGGCTGTCGAGCAGTTCCGTGCCGCGCTCGCGGTCGTAACGCTCCAGCTCGGCGATCGCGCCCAGCGGGTCGTGCCCGGACTCGTCCGCCAGGTCCACCGTCTGCATGAGCAGCGCGTCGAGGTGGACATCGCGGATGTGGGCGGCCGCGCCGCCCGCGCCGCCCAGCCGGGTGAGGAGCCGGACGACCAGGTCGGCGTCGGCCCGGGAGCGGTCCAGCGCGTCGGGGCCGGGGACGGTACGGCCCACCCCGGCCACCAGCCCGGACCGGTCCTGGAGTTCGCGGACGACGCGCGCCAGCCGCCGTTCGTCGCGTACCGGCAGCACGGCGTAGCCCGCGCCGTCGGCCTCCGCGTGGATCGTGTTCTGCGTCGGCCCGGCGAGCCCGTCCAGCCCGGCGAGCGCGCGCCGCAGCGGCTCGCCGGACGGGGCCGCGACCACCGGCCGCAGCGCGACGACGGCCAGCGGGCCGGGCGCCAGCGGCAGTGCGGCGGCGGCCTCGACCGCCCCCGGCCCGCCGCCCAGCAGGGCGCGTACGGCCGCGGCCCGCCGCGCCTCCTCCCCGCGCCGCCGGGCGATCTGCCGGGCCAGCACCGGGGCGGCCAGCGCGGCCGCCTCCTCCAGCGCCGCCCGCTGCTCCCGGGAGGGCGCGGTCGGCACGATCGCCCAGATGGACCCCACGGACAGGTCGTCCACCCGGATCGGCATGATCGCCCGCGGCAGCACATCGGGCGCCCCGGACGCCCGGAAGTCCGCGTAGAGCGGGACGGACGAGCCCGCCAGCCGCACGTCCAGCCGGTCGTTGCGCAGCAGCGGCCGGTACCGGTCGGGCACCCGGCGGCTGAGGATCGTCGCGACGCGGGCGTCGTCCGAGTACTCCTGGCCGGGCGAGTAGGTGATCAACTCGGAGGCGTCGTCCTCGATGGTGACCGGCGCGCCGACGAGCCCGGCGATGCTGTTGGCCAGGGCGAGGAGGCCGTCCGGGGAGTCGTCGTACATGGCTCCTCCGCTCATGAGCGCGCCGACGGTTCCGGGGGCCACTACCCGGACCGGGCCGTATCGATGCGCTGACGCGGGGATCGTCCCTGGTTGTGCCGTTACGGGCCTGGCTATCCGATCGCCCCGATCGCCTCCGGGCGGCGCCGCCCGTACCCGGTGGCCTGCTCGAAGGCGTGGCCGATCTGGAGGACGGCGAAGTCCGCCCGGTGCGGTCCGACGATCTGGAGCCCCACCGGCAGCCCGCCGGGGGTGAACCCCGCCGGGACGGACAGTGCGGGGCTGCCCGTCGACGTGACCAGGTACGCGGAACGCATCCACTCCAGGTAGTCCCCCATCGCCACCCCCGCCACCTCGGTCGGGTACTCGATGCCGATGTCGAACGGCGGCACCTGGCTGACCGGGAGCAGCAGCACGTCGTAAGCCTCGAAGAAGGCGCGGACGCGGTGGAAGAGCGCGGTGTGCAGCACCTCCGCCCGGGCCACCTCGGGCCCGGTGAGGCGGCGCCCCGCCTCCGCGTTCTCCCGGATCGTCCGCTTCAGGCCCTCCGGGTGGCGGTCCATGAGCGGGCCGAACGCGACCTCGAACAGCGCGGCCCGCTGCGTACGGAACACCTCCTCGCCCTCCGACAGGTCCGGGCACGCCCGCTCCACCACGCACCCGAGGTCCTCGAAGACCCCCGCCGACGCCTCCACGACCGCCGCCACCTCCGGCTCGACCGGCACCAGCCCGCCCAGGTCCGGCGACCAGGCCACCCGCAGCCCGGTCAGATCCCGGTCCAGCGGCCGGGCGAACCGGGCGCCCGGCTCCTCCAGCGCGATCGGCGACCGCGGGGTGGGGCCCGCCATCGCGGACAGCAGCAGGGCGGTGTCCGCGACGGTACGGGCCATCGGGCCCTTGACCGAGAGCGTGGTCCACGCGTTCGACGCGGGCCAGGTCGGGACGCGCCCCGGCGACGGGCGCAGCCCCACCACGTTGTTGAACGAGGCCGGATTGCGCAGCGACCCGCCGGTGTCGCTGCCGTCCGCGATCGGGACCATGCCGCTGGCCAGCGCGGCGGCCGCGCCCCCGCTGCTGCCGCCCGCGCTGCGGTCGAGGGCGTACGGATTGTGGGTGGCGCCGAAGATCGGGTTGAAGGTGTGCGAACCGGCGGCGAACTCGGGCACGTTCGTCTTGCCCAGCGTGATCGCCCCGGCGTCCCGGATGCGCTCGATGATCAGGTCGTCCTGGTCGGGTATGCCGTCGACCAGCGGCGAACCGTGGCTGGTGCGGATGCCCGCGGTGTTGTGGGTGTCCTTGTGCGCGATGGGCAGCCCGTGCAGCACCCCCACCCCGTCGCCCCCGTTCGCCCCTGCCGCCACGATCCGCTCGTCGGCCGCGGCGGCGGCGTCGAGCGCGCGGTCCGCGACGAGGGTGACGATGGCGTTGACGTCGGGGTTGACCCGCTCGATCCGCTCGAGATGTGCTTGGAGCACCTCCCGCGCCGACACCTCACGCCCCCGCAGCAGGGCGTTCAGCTCGCGCGCGGTCTTGTAGCACAGCTCGTCGTCGTGGTCCGTCACGGTTGCTCGCTCTCGTAGCTCGTCGGATTGTCCCCACCCCGCCCCTTCCCGAACCCAGGGGCTCCGCCCCTGGACCCCGGACGAGGCCCGGAAGGCGGCCGCCGTTGCGTCGTGCGCTCCGCCTCGACCACAGCATCTTGGGGCAGCGGCCAAGACCCGGCCACGGCGGGTCCCGAGGGCAGCCCCTCCGCCCCGGGACGTAGACGGCCCGCGACGCCAGCGCACGGGGAAACGTCCGGGTTCGGGAAGGGGCGGAGCGGGTCGGGTCGGGGAGCGACGGCCGCGGCGCCAGACGTCGGGCCCGGCCTCGGCCTGGGCACGCCAAGCGGCCGCAGAGGCGCGGCCACCGGGCGGCCCCGGGACCAACAGCCCGCGAGCACCACCGGCCAGCGGCCGAGGCGCAGCCACCACGGGGCCCGGGGGCAGAGCCCCCGGTTCGGGACGGGGCGGGCTGGGGAACAACAGCCACCCGCAGGGCACGGCCGCGGCGGCAACCGCCCGCCGCACGGCCCGGGGTCGGGGGGGGCAGAGCCCCCCGGTTCGGGAAGGGGCGGGTCGGGGAGCGACGGCCGCGGCGCCAGACGTCGGGCCCGGCCTCGGCCTGGGCACGCCAAGCGGCCGCAGAGGCGCGGCCACCGTGCGGCCCCGGGGCCAGCCCGCGAGCACCACCGGCCAGCGGCCGAGGCGCAGCCACCACGGGGCCCGGGGGCAGAGCCCCCGGTTCGGGACGGGCGGGGTGGGGAACAACGGCCACCCGCAGGGCACGGCGACGGGGCCAGCGGCCGAGGCTCGGGCGCGGCAAAGCCCTGGGCGGCGACGGGGCCAGCGGCCGAGGCTCGGCCGCGGCAAAGCCCTGGGCGGCGCGGGGGCGAACGGCGCTCCCGGCCGCCGCGGGCGCGTGGTGCCCGCGCGGGCGGCAGGAGACCGTTCCGGTGGCAGGTGGACCTCATCGCGGCACGGTGGGCGCTATCCGCGGGGCGATTCGTCGGACCGTCCCGCGGCGGTGGCCGTGGCCGTGCGCGGGCCGGGGTCCGGGGCGGCGGAGGCCCGGTGAGGGGCAGGGGCGGGGCGGGGGAACAGCAGCTGCACCAGCAGCGCCACCGCCACGTTCACCCCCAGCCCCACCAGCCCGGCGTTCACGTGCCGCACATCCACCTCGGCCAGCGTCAGCCACGTCACCACGGCCTCGCCCGCCGCGAGCCCCGCCAGGGCGGCCCGCGCCGTGAGCAGACGGCGGGCGCCGAGGACGGCGAGCAGGCCGGGGACGAGCTGGATGAAGCCGCTCACCGTGAGGAGTTGCAGGTCGGCCAGGAGGCCGGGGCGCAGGATGCCGAGGGTGAGGGCCAGGCCGATGGCCAGGACGACGACGCTGTGGTTGACCCGCATGCGGGCCGACTCCCGGCCCGGGGGCAGCAGGTTCTGGGCGACCAGGGTGGAGATGCCGATGCACATCGCCCCGGCCGGAACCATCGCGGAGGCCGCCGCGGCGACCACGACGAGCCCGGTGGCCCACTCCGGCAGGGCGCCCTGGGCGAGGGTGAGCAGCACCCCGTCACCGTCGCCGTCGACCTTCGCGACCACCCCCGTGAGCCCGACCATGATCGGGATCATCAGCGCGACCTGGTACACCGGCATGAAGATGTTGTTCGTACGGATCGCCCGCGGGCTGCCCGCGGCCATGAGCGGCGGCCAGTGGTGCGGCGTCGCCATCATTCCGCCCGCGATCGCCGAGACCAGCACACTCGTCGTCCACCACACCTGGTCCTGCGCACCGCCGTGCACGGTCAGCATCTGCGGCTGCACCTCGTGGACCCGCCGGAACACCTCGCCCACGCCGCCGCCGACGTAAGTCAGCGGGACGACGACGGCGAGCACGGCCATGACGCCGATCGTCAGGACGTCCTTGAAGTAGGCGCTGTTCTTCAGCCCGCGGATGCCGGACCACAGCACGAAGGCGGCCGTCAGCACCGAGGCCAGCACCATGCTCAGCCGCCCCGACGCCGTACTGCCGGTCACCAGACCGACGACCATGCCGAGCCCGGTGAGCTGGAGCTGGATGTAGGGGAGCAGGAAGATCAGCCCGATGACGGCGACGACCTTGCCGAACAACGGGCTGCGGTAGCGGTCGCTGAAGTAGTCGGCCTGGGTGAGGTAGCCGCGTTCCTTGCCCAGCCGCCACAGCCTCGGCTGGACGAAGTAGAGCAGCAGGAAGGCGAGCGCCAGGTAGACGACGGCGTACGTGGCGGCGTTGCCGCCGGTGAACGCGACCCCCGCTACCCCGAGGAAGCTGAAGGTGGTGAACACCTCGCCCGCCTGGAGGAACCACATGGCGGCGGTGCCGAAGTTGCGGCGCCCGACGGCCCATTCGGCGAGGTCGGTGGAGCGCCCGGTCCGGCCGAGGAAGCCGCAGAGGGCGAGGGCGCACATGCCCAGCAGCGATACGGCGAGGACGACGCTCACTGTGCCTCACCCGCTGCCGGACCCGCCGCCGCACTCGCCGCCACGCGCTCATCGTGCCGGAACAGCCCCCACTCGACGGCGGCCAGCGCCGGGGTGAGCGTGAGCACCCAGCCGCCGACCCAGACGTACAGCGAGGGCATGCCGAACCACAGCCGCTCGGCGTTGACGAACGGCAGCCACACCGACGCGAGCAGGGCCAGCGCCGGGACCACGGGGAGAAGGACGAGCAGTTTGCGCCGCGACACGGTACCTCCAGGGCGCGAGGGGACTGCGCGGCATTCAACAGACCCGCCACGGGTCCGGCATCGTCACCGGCGGCCAACATGCGGCGGCCCCGCCTTGTCCGCGGGGACAAGGCGGAGCTCGACAAGACGCCCCTACCGGCCCGCGCCCACCGGAAGCCGCGCGGCCGACGTCCCCAGCCCCGTCGGCCCGAACAGGGCCCGCGGCGCCCCGGCCTCGTACCGCAGCTCCTCCTCCCGGTACCGGGCGACCTCCCGGTGCCAGGTCAGGATGCCGGTCATCCAGTTCTGGAGGTCGCACACGTAGCCCTCCAGGGCCGCCCGGCCCTCCGCCGACAGCCCGAAGTCCTCGTACAGGACCGGGAACTCATGGGCCGCGACGTGCTGGAACTGCCGCATCCGCGAGGTCATCAGGTCGTGCACGATGGCCACCCCGGTCGGGTAGTCGCAGTCGAAGAAGTTCTGCACGACCAGGACGCCGTTGTGGACCTCGCCCTCGAACTCGATCTCCTTCTGGTACGAGAAGACGTCGTTGAGCAGCGTGGCGTAGTCCATGGCTGCGCTCTCCAGCGAACGGACCGGCCCGCTGTCGTAGATCTCGGGCGGAACGCGCCTCCCGTACGCGAGTCGGCACAGGCTCATGGTGAGGCCGGAGCCGAAGGTGTGGCGGCGCATCTCGATGTAGTCGACCGGGTCGGGGATCCGGTGCTGCGCCTGGTTGGCCAGCTCCCACAGCCAGCTGTCGAGCATGTCGTCGACGGTCCGGCGGAACGCGCGGCGCGCGCCCTCCTCCATCGGCCCTGCGGTCCGCTCCCACAGGTCGGCGAGGGCACGCTCCAGCCCGCCCGCCGGGACGGGGATGGGGCCCGCGTCGACCGGCATGAACGTCTTGAGCCGCTCGTTGCACGCCTTGGCGCCGGTGAGGTCCCGCTTCCGGCCGAAGACCCGCGGGTAGTAGTCGTCCGCGTAGGTCCCCCAGGCGAGCCAGCCCGACGTCAGGTCCAGCTCGTCGGGGGACGCCTCGGGGTGGATGCCCGCCGCGCACAGCGGAAGGTCGGCGGCGCGCAGTCGGCGCTCGTTCCAGACGTCCGAGTCGGGCACGCCGGGCTGGGGCCCGAAGATGCCCATCCGGTGCGACCACTCGACCAGATTGCGGCGCGCCCGGTCCAGATGCGGGCTGAGCCGGGCGGTGAACGGCATGAAGAAGTCCGGCAGCCGGGACGGCCCGACCCGCTGATGCGGCACATGGCTGAAACCGCGCGCCCGGGCCCGCTCCGCCCGGCCGGTGGTGAGCCGTATGTCGGCGGCCGACACGCCCAGGCCGCTCACCGAGAACGGCGACCAGGCGGGCTCGCTCCCGGCTCCCCCGCCGTTCATGTAGCGGCTGGACCGCATGTGCCACTCATGGCCGCCCGACTGCCAGTCCTGGAGCCCCTTGACGTACGCCATGACGTCCGCGCAAGCCGCCGCGTCCAGGCCGTGCTCGGCGAAGAGCGGGGCCAGCTCGGTGAACGTGGTGTTCTCGAACTGCTGGAGCCGCGAGGTGAGCAGGTCGTTGACGGCGTCCGCCGCCTGCTGGGTGGTGCAGCCGAGGAACGTCTCCAGGACCAGCACCCCGTTGCTCCGCTCGCCCTCCTCCTCGATCTCCCGCTGGTACGAGAACAGGTCGTTGCGCAGGTGCACCGCGTCCGCGAACGCGTCCCGCAGCACGCGCAGCGGCCGCGACTCCGCGATCACCGCGGGCACCTCGGCCCCCACCGCGTGCTCCACGAGCCCCGCCGACCACGGGGCGCCGCCGACCTTGCGGCGCATCTCGATGTACTCCACCGGATTGGGTGTCCGGCCCGCGTTGATGTTGGACAGCTCCCAGAGCGACTCGTTGAGCAGGTTCTCCGTGGACTCCCGGAACCGGGCCCGCCAGTCCGGCGACATCGCGGGCACCGTCCGCGCCCACAGGTCCTTCAGCCCCGCCTCGACCGGGTTCTCCGGCTCCGGCATCCCGGCCGCCGCCGGATCCATCGGCATGAACAGCGGCAGCCGGTCCAGGTACGCCTTGCCGCCCGCGCGGTCCTGGGAGCGCTTGAACCGCTCCAGGAAGTGGTCGTCGAAGAAGAACACCCACACGTACCAGTCCGTGATCAGGGCCAGTTCCGCGGCGGAGCAGTCGGGGTGGGTGTAGGCGCACAGCAGGGCGTAGTCGTGGGCGTCGAGATCCTCCTGCTCCCAGATCCCGGAGCCTTCGAGCATTCCCCGCTCGCGGGCCCATCGGGTGGAGTGCTCCCGCGCCTCCCGGACGTGGGGATTCAGCCGCGCCGGGTACGGCATGTAGAAGTCGGGGAGTTGAAAGGGCTGTGTCACTGGCGGGCCGGCACCTCTCCGTACGACGGTTGCCCGCGCGGCCGGAAGCAGGCCCCCGCGGGCTGGTCGGCTCGGCCCTACCCAGGGCCCTGACGACCTATCCGACAGACGCATTAGTCACATGAACGTGCGATCGTTTCCGGCCCCGCCACGGCGGTACGGCCGCGGCGGGGCCGGAGACGGCAGGTCGGGCGCACGCTAGCCCGGCGGTCTCGTGGCCTGGGCCGGGACGACCGCCCGTGGTGTCGCGGTGGACCGCGCCACGACGGTCCCGGACCCGGATCCGGCCACGGCGGACCCCGACCCGGCGGGGTCCGTGGCAGCCCCGGGCCCGGTGGCCGCCGTTTCGGCCGCCCCGGACCGGAAGGCCCACTCCATCCGCGGCTCCATCGCGAACCGCAACATCCGCTGCACGAGCGGGGAGCACAGCGCGGTCACCACCACCGCGGCGATGACCGTGACCACGATCGCGCCCGCCGGGGTGTGCAGCCAGGACGGTTCGTACCAGCCCGCGAAGTGGGAGCCCTTTATGAGCAGGCCGTGCAGCAGGTACCCGTACAGCGTCCCGGCGCCGAGCGCGGTGAACCACATCGTCCGCCCGGGCACCCAGGCGAAGAAGCACGCGGTGAGCACCATGGAGCAGCCGAAGAGGGCGAACGTCATCACGATGCCGCTCCACCACGGCGCCCCCATCTCCTGGGCGCTGTCCCGGTGGTAGAACCACCCGGCGTTCATGCGCGGCGCCGCCCAGTACGCGAAGACCAGCGCGGCGGCCGCCACGGGCAGGGCCGCCATCCGCACCTCCCGCCGCCGCACCATCCGGAAGTGCTCCGGCCGCATGTGCAGCCCCGCCACGAAGAAGGGCAGGAACTGGAGCACGCGCTGGAGGTCGAGATCGTCGCCGATGTCGGGCGAGCACGAGGCGAGCGCGGCGATCGCGAGCGCGAGCGGGACCGGATGGCGCGCGATCCGCCACACCGGGGTGGTGACCCGCCACACGAAGAGCGCGATCAGGAACCAGGTCAGGTACCAGGGGTCGAGCAGGCTGATCGGGTACGAGGGGTCGTCGCCCGCCCAGCCCTTGAGGAGGCTGTACACCGACTCGAAGATCACGTACGGGACGGCGACGCCGGTGAGCAGGCGCTTCAGCCGGTCCGGCCGGAGGTCGAAGTTCCGCGAGAAGTAGCCGGAGATGAGGATGAACGCCGGCATGTGGAAGGCGTAGACGAACATGTAGAGGGCGGACGCCGCTCTGCTGCCGTCCCGCAGCGGTTCCCAGGAATGTCCCATCGCGACCAGCACGATGGCCAGGTACTTGGCGTTGTCGAAGAACGCGTCACGCTGCTTGGGGGCTGCTGCGGAGGTCGAGGGGACGGACGAGGAGTCGGGTGGGGGGACGGGTGCGGGGGCGGGGGCGCGTTGCGCACGACGTAAGGACGAGAGGTTCATCACATACGCCACCCCGTGGAACCGACAGCGGCGATCCCGCCTCTTTGTGGGGTTGAGGAGAGGGCTGCGGAGTGGAACATTCCACGCACGGTAGTAGCGGCCACGGGGCCACGGGCGGAATGACTCAGCTCTTGCGCAACGACGGTTCACGCCCCCGCCCCCACTGGCACACTGCGCCCCCGCAGCCGCCGCCGCGTCGCGCCGCCGTGAGCCGGAGCGCGACTCGTCCCCGTCGCCCCATTGGCCCGGCTGTGCGCGCGGGCCCCGGCCGCCTCGCCCATGCTGGCCCCTGGAGGGGGTGACCCGGCGACCTGACGCGTGCGAAGGGCAGGGCCGATGAGGCTTGTCGTCGATCTCAACCGCTGCCAGGGCTACGCCCAGTGCGCGTTCCTCGCCCCCGACGTCTTCACCCTCCACGGTGAGGAGGCGCTGCTCTACACTCCGCACGCGGACGACACCCAGCGGGAGAACGTGGCGCGCGCGGCGGCGGCCTGCCCGGTCCAGGCCATCCTGGTCGAGGGCCTGGACGACGACCTGATCGACGGCCCGGCCGACGACGAGGACCTGTCCGGTGTCCGCTGACGGCGCGCCGCACACGCTGCGGCGCGAGGGGCGCATCGTGATCGTGGGCGCCTCGCTGGCCGGGCTGCGGGCCGCCGAGACGCTGCGCGAGGAGGGGTTCTCCGGGTCGCTCACGATCATCGGCGACGAGCCCCACGAGCCGTACGACCGGCCGCCGCTGTCCAAGCAGGTACTGCTGGGCAGGTCCCCCGCCGACCACACCGCGCTGCCCCGGCGCCGCGAGGTGTACGCGCGGTGGCGGCTCGGCGTCGCCGCCACCGGGCTGGACATGACGACCCGTCGGGTGCGGCTGGCCGACGGCGACGAGGTCGGCTACGACCGGCTCCTGATCACCACCGGGGTGCGCGCCCGGCCCTGGCCGCACCCCCTGGAAGCCGAGCTGGACGGCGTCTTCGTGCTCCGTACCCGCGAGGACGCGGCCGCGCTGCACCGCCGTCTGTCGGCCGCACCGCGCCGGGTGCTGGTGATCGGCGCGGGCTTCACCGGCTCGGAGATCGCCTCCGCCTGCCGGGAGCGGGGGCTGCCCGTCACCGTCGCCGAACGCGGCCCCACCCCCCTGGTCGGCGCCCTCGGCGGGGTGCTCGGCGAGGTCGCCGCCGACCTCCAGCGCGCCCACGGCGTGGACCTGCGCTGCGACGTCATGGTCACCGGGCTGGAGGGCGACGCCGCCGGGCGGCTGCGGCGGGCCCATCTGTCCGACGGCACCGCCCTCGACGCCGATGTCGCGGTGGTCTCCCTCGGCATCACCCGCAACACCGAATGGCTGGCCGGTTCCGGGCTCGGCGCCGGGCCCCGCGGCATCGCCTGCGACGCGGGCTGCCGCGCCTTCGACGTGCGCGGCATCGTCACCGACGACGTCTTCGTGGCCGGGGACGTGGCCCGCTCCCCGCATCCGCTCTTCGGCTACCAGTTCCTGTCCCTGGAGCACTGGGGCAACGCGGTCGCCCAGGCCGGGATCGCCGCCCACAACATGATCAGCGCGAGCGCCGACCGGCGGCCGCATCTGTGGGTCCCGGCCTTCTGGTCCTCCCAGTTCGGGGTGAACATCAAGTCGGTCGGGGTGCCGTCGCTGGGCGAGGAGGTCCTGATCGCGCAGGGGTCGCTCGCCGAGCGCCGCTTCACCGCGGTCTACGGATACCAGGGGCGCGTCATCGCCGCCGTCACCTTCGACCAGAGCAAGTGGCTGGCGTTCTACCAGCGGCTGATCGAGACCGCCGCGCCCTTCCCTCCGCCGTTCACCACCGTCGACCGCCGCGCCGAGGGGCTGCGGCCGGTCCCCGCCGACTTCCCGGACCCCACGCTGCCCACCCACGGCCCGACCGTCACCCTCAGCGGCTACGCGCCCTCCGACCGGCGGATCGCCTTCACCCCCGCGCGCATCTGACCGCCCCCGATCCCCTGCCCCTCGTCCCTGATCCCCGGAAGGACCCCGCCATGGCCCACGGCCCCCTCCTGCGGAAGATCACCGACTACGCCCACCGCGCCGACCCGTATCCGATCTACGCGGAACTGCGCAAAACGCCCGTGGTGCACGAGGAGGACGGCCCGTACATCGTCAGCACCTACTGGGAGATCCACGCCCTCCTGCACGACCCGCGCATCAGCTCCGACGCGCGCAACCTCGACCCCCGGGCCGCCGGGGAACCGGCCGATGCCGGGACCGAGGCCGAGGAGGACGACCCCGGGCTGCCGCCCGCCTTCCTGAAGCTCGACCCGCCCGAACACGACCGGCTGCGCCGCCTCGCCATGACCCCCTTCGGCCCGCCGCACACCCCCCGGCGGATCCACGCCCTGCGCGGCGAGCTGTCCCGCATCGTCAACGAGCTGATCGACGGCTTCCGGGACCGGGACCGCATCGACCTCGTCGACGACTTCTCGTACCCCTTCCCGGTCACCGTCATCTGCCGGCTGCTGGGCGTCCCGCGCGAGGACGAACCCCGCTTCCACACCTGGGCCGACACCCTCGCCGCGAGCCTCGACCCGGACCCCGAGCAGGACGCCGCGATGCGGCGCCGCGTCACCCGGCAGGCGCGCACCGAACTCGGCCGCTACCTCTCCGACCTGATCGAGGAACGCCGCCGCTCCCCCGGTGACGACATGCTCTCCGCCCTGGTCGCCGGGCACGGCCCGGAGGGCCGGATGAGCCATACGGAGCTGCTGAGCACCGCCGCGCTGCTGCTGGTCGCGGGCCACGAGACCACCGTCAACCTGATCACGAACGGCATGCTCGCGCTGCTCCGCAACCCCGACGTCCTGGCCCGGCTGCGCGCCAAGCCGCATCTGGCCGTCCCCCTGGTCGAGGAGCTGCTGCGCTACGACCCGCCCGTCCAGCTGCTGCCCCAGCGCACCCCGCTGTCGGACATCGACATCGCCGGGGTGACCATCCCCAGGGGCGCCTCCGTCTGGCTCGTCCTGGCCTCCGGCAACCGCGACCCCCAGCGCTTCCTCGACCCCGACCGCTTCGACCCCCAGCGCCGCGACAACCAGCACCTCGGCTTCGGCAGCGGCATCCACAGCTGCTTCGGCGCCCCGCTGGCCCGCCTGGAAGCCCAGCTGGCCCTGACCGCGCTGGCCCAGCGCCTGGAGAACCCCCGCCTGCGCGAAGACCCCCCGCCCTACCGCCGCAACGCCGTCCTCCGCGGGCCCCGCCACCTCCCCATCACCCTGGACGGCCTGCGCTAGGCCGCAGCCGCTTCCGCCTTGGCGGCGATCTTCCGGGCCATGCCGCCGAACACCAGCGCGTGGAACGGCGAGACGCCCCACCAGTAGAGGTGCCCGGCCAGCCCGCGCGGGTGGAAGACGGCGCGCTGGCGGAAGACGGTCCGGCCCTCCGCGTCCCGGTCCACCCGCATCTCCAGCCACGCCAGCCCCGGCAGCCGCATCTCGGCGCGCAGCCGCAGCAGACGGGGCGGCAGGACCTCCTCGACCCGCCAGAAGTCGAGGCTGTCCCCGACCCGCAGCCGGGCCGCGTCGCGGCGGCCGCGCCGCAGCCCGACGCCGCCCATCAGGGTGTCGATCCAGCCGCGCAGCGCCCAGGCGAGGGGGAGCGCGTACCAGCCGTTCTCGCCGCCGATGCCCTCCACCACCCGCCACACCTCCTGCGGGGAGGCGTTCACGGCGCGGCGGCGGTGGTCGGTGTAGAGGGTGCCGCCCGCCCAGTCGGGGTCGGTGGGCAGCGGGTCGCTGGGGGCGCCGGGCGTGGCGGCGGAGGACCAGCGGGTGGCCACGTCCGCCTCGCGGATCCGCCGCAGGGCCAGCTCCAGGGCCCGGTTCACGCCGAGGGGGCCGCCCGGCGGCTCGGGTACGTAACGCCTGATGTCCCGCTCGGCGCAGACCACCTCGTGCCGCAGCGACTCCACGAGCGGCCGCGCGAGGGTGCCGGGCACGGGGGTGATCAGGCCGACCCAGAGGCTGGAGAGCCTCGGGGTGAGCACGGGCACCGGCAGGATGGCGCGCCGGGGCAGCCCGGCGACGGCCGCGTACCGCCGCATCATGTCGCGGTAGGTGAGGATGTCGGGGCCGCCGATGTCGAAGGCCCGGTTCACCTCGTACGGCAGCTCGGCGCAGCCGACCAGCAGCCACAGCACATCGCGCACGGCGATCGGCTGGGTGCGGGTGCGCACCCAGCGCGGGGTGACCATGACCGGTAGCCGTTCGGTCAGATAGCGCAGCATTTCGAACGACGCCGAGCCCGACCCGATGATCACACCCGCCCGGAGCACCGCGGTCGGCACCCCGGATTCCAGGAGCACCCGCCCCACTTCGGCGCGGGACCGCAGATGGGGAGAGAGATCGTGGTCCGGGACCCCGGCCGGGGTCAGCCCGCCGAGGTAGACGATCCGCCGGACCCCGGCGGCCCGCGCCCGCTCGCCGAAGAGGCGCGCCGCGCGCCGGTCGGTCTCCTCGAAGCCGGGCCCGCCGCCCAGCGCGTGCACCAGGTAGTACGCGACGTCCACGCCCTCCATGGCCGCCCGCACGGACTCCTCGTCGGTCACGTCGCCGCGTACGATCTCGACCCGCCCCGCCCAGGGGTGATCGCGCAGCTTGCCGGGGGAACGGGCCACGCAGCGCACCGCGTACCCCGCGGTCAGCAGCTCGGGGACGAGCCTGCCGCCGATGTAGCCGGTGGCCCCGGTGACCAGACAGCGCATGCGGCCATGCTTGAACGCACGGGGACCGGCCGCAACCGGGGATCGGTGGCGGCCGGGCAGCACGAAACCTGCGAGGTGGGCTCCCTTCGCCGGCATTGTCCGGATCAGGTTGTGGAGGTCGCCTTCCGGTCTCCCCGACCTTCCGGCCTCTCAGCCCGGCCATCAACGAGGCGTTCCGGAGAACCAAAGTCCTCTGTCCTGAGCGCCTCTCCGGTCGAGCTCCCTCGCTCGCCCCGCAGGCTGTTATTCAGGTTACTCCTGACCCCCTTGGGCGACTAGTCCCTTTTCGAGAAAATTTCACCCTTTTGCCAGCGCGTCGCGGAGCCCCGCCCCGCGCCCCCGGCCTGGCACTCCCGCGCCTTGGCTGCGCCGGAAGCCGCTTGCCCGGTAGGCTTTCCGTGTGATCTTCAAGCGCATCGGAAACGGTCGACCCTATCCCGACCACGGCCGGGAAAGCACCCGCCAGTGGGCGGATGTCGCCCCACGCCCGGTACGTCTTGACCAGCTGGTCACGACGAAGCAGCAGCTCGATCTGGAGACGCTGCTCGCGGAGGACTCGACGTTCTACGGGGACCTCTTCGCCCACGTCGTGAAGTGGGACGGCGACCTCTATCTGGAGGACGGGCTGCACCGCGCCGTGCGCGCCGCGCTCCAGCAGCGCCAGGTGCTGCACGCGCGCGTCCTGGAGCTCGACTGACGCCGTTCCGGCGAGGGGTGCGCGGGCCTTCGCATTGGCCCTTTCGGGTTGGACTGCACACCAACCATTGATCATTTAGTAGGCATCGTCACCAGGCCGCACTACGCTGCGCACATGAGCATGCTGACCCCTCCTGGCATGGGCGGAAAGTACCGCATCACGGGCGACCGCTACCCGCGCATGCGCCGGCCCCGGAGCCGCCGGCGCCTGGTGTTCGCGGCCCTCGGCTCGGTCGTGGCGCTCGGCCTGGTCGGCTGGGGAACGCTTCAGCTCATCGACGTCTTCTCCGGTGGCGGCGACAAGGGCAGCAACACGGTGCGCGCGGCGCGCGGCAGCGCGGACTGCAAGCGCGAGCCCGGCAAGGGCCGCGACCGGAACCCCGGTTCGTCGCCCCGTACGGCGGCGAAGAAGCTGCCGAAGCCGTCCGACATCACCGTCAACGTCTACAACGCGACCAAGCGCTCCGGGCTCGCGAAGGACACCGCCGAGGAGCTGGAGAAGCGCGGCTTCAAGATCGGGGACGTGGGGAACGCCCCGAAGGCGTACGACCAGAAGGTCAAGGCCCCGGGGATACTCCTGGGCGCACCGGCCTCCGCCGACGGGACCTTCCGGGTGCTGTCCACCCAGCTCACCGGGGTCCAGACCAAGAACGACGCCCGCCGGGGCAAGGACGTCGACCTGATCATCGGTTCGGACTTCAAGGACCTGGTCGAGGCGAAGGACGCCGACAAGGCGCTCACCGCGCTGACCAAGCCCTCGCCCCGCCCCTCGGGCTCGCCCTGCTGAACGGGACCGGGCGGGCCCGGCCCGCGCCGCCCCGCCGAGCCGAGCGGGACCGGGCGGGTCCGGCCCCGCCTAGCCCGCGGTCCCGTACATCCGGTCGCCCGCGTCGCCGAGCCCCGGCACGATGTACCCGTGCTCGTTGAGCCGCTCGTCGATGGACGCGGTGACCACCGTCACCGGCGTGCCCGCCAGCTCGCGCTCCATCACCTCGACGCCCTCGGGCGCCGCCAGCAGACACAGCGCGGTGACGTCGTCCGCGCCCCGCGCTATGAGCTCCCGGATCGCCGCGACGAGCGTCCCGCCGGTCGCCAGCATCGGGTCCAGCACGTAGACCTGACGGCCGGAGAGGTCGTCGGGCATCCGGGTGGCGTACGTGGACGCCTGGAGCGTCTCCTCGTCGCGGATCATCCCGAGGAAGCCCACCTCGGCCGTCGGCAGCAGCCGCACCATGCCGTCGAGCATCCCGAGGCCCGCCCGCAGGATCGGCACCACCATGGGGCGCGGATGCGACAGCCGCACCCCGGTCGTCGCCGTCACCGGGGTCTCGATGTCGACCTGCTCGGTCCGCACATCGCGGGTGGCCTCGTACGCGAGCAGGGTCACCAGCTCGTCGGCGAGCCGCCGGAAGGTGGGGGAGTCGGTGCGCTTGTCGCGCAGCGTGGTGAGTTTGTGCGCCACCAGCGGGTGGTCGACGACGTGGATCCGCATGGCAACGACACTAACGGAGCCCTCCGGCCGCGGCTCCCGCCGGTAACCCCGGCACGCGACGACAGTCTGTCGTTGTACTGGCATCAAACCGCCGTTTCGGGGGAAAGTGGGCAGGAGCGCCCGGGCCCGACGCCCGGGCGGAGACCTCGGCGAGAGGTGAGGCCATGGCCGACACCGACGACACCGACACGCTCACCGGCAGGACGATGGGCGCCGTGTCCGCACGCGAGAGCGCCGCGGACCGCCGCCGCCGTCGCGAACGCTTCCTGCGCGCGCTGAACGAGGCCCGGCAGGTGCGCGACCGCGTACGGCCGCGGCTGACCCGCGCCGCCCGCATGCGCGAGGCGATACTGCTGCGTACGTTCCGCTGGTGAACCCGAACCCGGCGCACCGCCGATGAAGCGATCAGGTCGGTCCGTTTCGTTTCACGTGAGCCACATCTCTTTGGACTGGTGCACGACGCAGCGTGGAAGACCTCTCGCGAAGCGATGGTTTCTGCCACGATTCCGATTGGGGCGGGACACTGTCCCGCCCGCCCCGGCACGCCTATGACCAGTGGGAGAGTCACGGTGTACTTCGCCGCATTGCTCGCGCGCACCGCAGAAGGGTGGGAAGCGAGCGACACAGAGCTCGATGACGTGGAGACTCTGACCGATTTGATCGATCTGGCTCGTGGGGCCGCCAAGGACGACGACACCGTTCTGGCCTTCATCGAGCACGAAGACGCGTGGTTCGGCGTCGTCCGCGTGGACGGCGAGGAGGATCCACACATCTACGTATCGGACGCGGCCGCGGCCGCCCGCACCTCATACGGCTCGATGCTCACCGACGAGCTGCTCGGCCGGGACCCCGAGGACGACCTGGACAGCCTCGTCGACCTGGACGGCACCGAGGACGGCGAGCCCGACCAGGACGACGACTCCGACCCCGACGCACCCGTCCCGGTGGGCCCCCTCGGGGACGGCGACATCCTGACCGACCTGGGCATGGAGGAGAAGGAACTGAAGGCCCTCGACGGGGATGCGCTCGAATCGATCGCGGACATGCTGGGGTGCAGCATGGAGGGCCTGGAGGCGGTGCGCTGACCGCCGCCACACTGGTGACATGACCGATCCGCTGACCGGCATCCTGCCCGGACCCGACCCCGACCCCTTGCGTGACCCCTGGCGCGCCCCGATGCGCCTCGCGCTGGAGGAGGCCGTACGGGCACCCGAGACGGGAGACGTCCCGGTCGGCGCTGTCGTGCTGGGCCCGGACGGCACGGTGCTCGGCCGCGGCCGCAACGAGCGCGAGGCCCACGGCGACCCCACGGCCCACGCCGAGGTCCTCGCCCTCCGCGCCGCGGCCCGCCGCCTCGGCGGCTGGCGGCTCACCGGGTGCACCCTGGTGGTGACCCTGGAGCCGTGCGCCATGTGCGCGGGCGCCATCGTGCTGTCCCGGCTCGACCGGGTCGTCTACGGCGCGGTCGACGAGAAGGCGGGCGCCGTCGGCTCCCTCTGGGACATCGTCCGCGACCGCCGCCTCAACCACCGCCCCGAGGTCATCCACGACGTCCTCCCCGACGAGTGCGCGGCCCCCCTCACCGCCTTCTTCCGCACCCCCTGACCGCCCCCCACCCGGAACCGATTTCGGATCTCGGCCCTTCGTCCGCTAGGCTCTGCCTCGGTAGCGTGTCCGAGCGGCCGAAGGAGCGCGCCTCGAAAGCGCGTGAGGGGGCAACTCCTCCGTGGGTTCAAATCCCACCGCTACCGCTCGAATCACCCCCCTGTCCTGCGGAAACGCAGGACAGGGGGGTGTTCTGCATGTGGGCGCGTCCAGGCATGCGGGCCCCGCATGGCCCCAACTGGCCTGCTGACGGCCGTCGATGACAAGACCCCCATGACTCAGAACGCGCGATCGCGGCGGATTGGTGCGGGATGAGGTCGAGGAAGGCGTGCAGCGCCCGCGTCGGCGGTCGGATGACGGTCGTGGCAGGGACGCCCCACGTAACCTCTTCCTGTGCCAGCCTCCCGCCTGCATCGCGTCGCCGTCCTCGTGCTCGAGGGTGCGAAGCCGCTCGATGTCGGCATTCCCGCTCAGGTGTTCACGACCCGCGCGAGCATGCCGTACGAGGTGCGGGTGTGCGGGGCGACCCCCGGTCTCGTGACCGGCGGCGATGGCCTGGCCTACGACGTCGCCCACGGCCTCGACGCGCTTGCGTGGGCCGACATCGTCTTCGTCCCCGGCTACCGGTTCCCGGACCGCGACGACCCGCCGCAGGCCGTCGTCGAGGCACTGATCGCCGCCCACGACCGGGGCGCGCGGCTCGCCGCCATCTCGACGGGTGCCTTCGCGCTCGCCGCCACGGGCCTGCTCGACGGCAGGCGCGCCACGACGCACTGGCACTACACGCGGGCACTCATGGCCAGGCATCCGCTCGTCCAGGTCGACGAGAACGTGCTGTTCGTCGACGAGGGCAGCGTGCTCACCTCGGCCGGCGCCGCCTCCGGCATCGACCTGTGCCTGCACATCCTGCGCGGCGACCTCGGAGTGGCCGCGTCCAACCACGCGGCCCGGCGCCTGGTTGCCGCCCCCTACCGCAGCGGCGGCCAGGCCCAGTACGTGCCGCGCAGCGTGCCCGAGCCGCTCGGCGAGCGGTTCGCCGCCACCCGCGAGTGGGCGCTGCACCGGCTCGGCGAACCCCTCACCCTCGACATACTGGCGCGGCAGGCCGGGGTCTCGCCGCGCACGTTCTCCCGGCGCTTCGTCGACGAGACCGGCTACACGCCGATGCAGTGGGTGATGCGCGCCCGCATCGACCTGGCCCGCGAACTGCTCGAGCGCTCGCAGCGCAGCGTCGAACAGATCGCCGCCGACGTCGGGCTCGGCACCGGCGCGAACCTGCGCCTGCACTTCCAGCGCATCCTCGGCACCACACCGGGCGAGTACCGTCGCACCTTCACCCGGGGCGAGTGACCCGCCCGGCGCCGCGTGGCGGGATCCTTTTGAACCGTGGCGATCCCGCCACTGTCAGCGGCGCCGGCCGCGGGCGAGCCTGGTGGCGAACGGAAGGGACATCACTCATGACTCGCATCGCCATCAACGGATTCGGCCGCATCGGACGCAATGTGCTGCGCGCACTGCTGGAGCGCGACAGCGCCCTCGAGATCGTCGCCGTCAACGACCTGACGGAGCCCGCCACTCTCGCCCGGCTGCTCGCCTACGACAGCACGGCCGGCCGGCTCGGGCGCCCGGTGACCGTCGACGGGGACGCCCTCGTCGTCGACGGCCGTCGGATCACGGTGCTGGCCGAGCGCGAACCGGCGCAGCTGCCGTGGGCCGAACTCGGCGTCGACCTCGTCCTGGAAGCCACCGGCCGCTTCACCTCGGCCAAGGCGGCCCGCGCCCACCTCGACGCGGGCGCGAAGAAGGTACTCGTCGGCGCGCCGTCGGACGGCGCCGACGTCACGCTCGCGTTCGGGGTCAACACCGATGCCTACGACCCGGCCGTGCACACGATCGTCTCGAACGCCTCCTGCACCACCAACGCGCTCGCGCCGCTGGCCAAGGTGCTCGACGAACTCGCCGGTATCGAGCACGGGTTCATGACGACGGTGCACGCCTACACGCAGGAGCAGAACCTCCAGGACGGTCCGCACCGCGACGCCCGTCGCGCCCGCGCCGCCGGTGTCAACATCGTGCCCACCACGACCGGCGCCGCCAAGGCGATCGGCCTGGTGCTGCCGAACCTCGACGGCAAGCTGTCGGGCGACTCGATCCGCGTACCGGTGCCGGTGGGCTCGATCGTCGAACTCAACACGACCGTCGCCCGCGACGTGTCGCGCGACGACGTGCTGGCGGCGTACCGCGCGGCAGCGGAGGGGCCGCTCGCCGGAGTCCTGGAGTACTCGGACGACCCGCTCGTGTCGTCCGACATCACGGGCAACCCCGCCTCGTCGATCTTCGACTCGGCCCTCACCCGCGTCGACGGCCGCCACGTCAAGGTGGTCGCGTGGTACGACAACGAGTGGGGCTTCTCGAACCGCGTGATCGACACGCTCGAGTTCCTCGCCACCCGCTGACCGGACGCCGGGGGCACCCCGCCTCCGGCGACCGCGCCGACCAGACCCCATGACCTGCGAAAACGCAGGGGCGGGGGGCCGCAGAAGGCGACGAGTCTCAGGATGACACTCCGTAGCGGGTGGCGATCGCGGCGTCGCGGTCGCGCAGGGAGTCGCGCAACCACTGCGGGGCCAGGGCCTCTGCGTCCGTGCCGAGGTGCCACAGCGCCCATTCGGCATGTCTCGAACCTTGGAAGGTCACCTCCAGCCGCAACAGGCCGTCTGCGTCGGCTTCCTCGGCGAGGACGGGTCGCTGAGCCGGTTCGGCGAGTTCCTCGGCGGCCAGGACCCGGGACAGCCGGAGGTACGGTCCGGGCCGGACCTCGTGGCCAGCAAGTAGCCCTTGTCTAGTACCGTGACCAGGCCGATCGGGTCCACCGTGCGCCACTTCGGGGTCTGGTCCACACGGCCGCGGTGGCCCGATAGCTCTCGGGCAGCGCGTCAACCACCTTGCGCATGGCCGAAGCGCCGGGCCGAGGCCGAACGCCTGCGCGCCGCGCCGCGATCCGGCAACCAGCAGAGCAAGTGCGAACCCGATGCTCAACGGCCACCAGGCGTGGCTGGACGGGCTGGTCCGCGCCGCGTCCGGGGGCGCATGATCAGCGCGGCGACGTGGTACGTGCACGGCGCGTCCGAGGGGTTGGCGTAGGCGTGCGTGACGTCGGCGGCGAAGTACGCGGAGTCGCCCGCGCCGAGGTCCACCGCGCCGTCCGCCACGGTCAGCCGCAGGGTTCCCGATTCCACGGCGATGAACTCATGGGAGCCGGGGGCGTACGCGGGGAACCGGCCCGCGTCACAGCCGGGCGGCAGGGTGGTGCGGATCCATTCGAAGTTCACGCCGGGCACCACCGGGGTGAGTATGGTCCGCCGCCACCCTCCGGGCTCTTCGACGGCGTCCTGGTCGGCGGCCCGGCGCACGATGAGCCCGTGGTCGTCCGGCCGGGCGACCAGTTCAGAGAGGGGGACACCGAGTCCGTCGGCGATGCGGGCGAGGACGACGACGGTGGGCGCCTTCTGGCCGCGCTCGACCGAGGACAGCATGCTCACGCTCACCTCGGCCGCGTCGGCCAGTTGCTGGAGGGTCAGGCCCCGGTCGTGCCGAAGCCCCTGGATACAGCTGCCCATTGCCACGAGGTCCATTACACTATCGTAGCGATCAATTTTTCTATAGTGAAATGAGTCGTGTATGTCCCTCCCCGGAACGGCCATCCGACCGGCGGGCCACGCCGATCTGAAAGCCGTGGCCGACATCTACACGCACTACGTCCGCCACAGCGTGATCACCTTCGACGAGACGCCCCGCTCCGCCGCCGACTGGGAGCAACTGCGCGGCGATCTCACCGTCCGGGGCCTGCCCTTCCTGGTCGCCGAACGGTCCGGCGAGGTCGCCGGGTTCGCGTACGCAGCTCCGTGGCGCCCCAAGCCCGCCTACCGGTACACGGTGGAGGACACGATCTACCTCGCCCCCGACGCCACCGGCCGGGGGCTGGGCAGCGCCCTGCTGGACCGCCTGATCGCCGAGGCCGGACGGGCCGGGAAGCGGACGATGATCGCGGTCATCGCGGACACCGGCGGCGACGACACCGGCAGTGACGCCTCGACGGCGCTGCACCGGCGCTTCGGCTTCACCGACGCCGGGCGGCTGACCGCCGTCGGCCACAAACACGGCCGGTGGGTCGACACGGCGCTCCTCCAGCGGCCCTTGTCCGCGCCGGAGCCCGTGCTGGAGCCCGCGCCGGAGCCCGGATGAGCCGTCCGCGATCAGCCTGCGTGGCCCCCGGCGAACGGCATCGTCCGCCACTGGTCGACGGCCGGTGTCACGTACTCCACCAGCGCGGGCAGTTGCGGCGCGAGCGCGAGGCACGCGATGGCCCGCAGCATGCCCACGGCGTTCACGTAGGCCAGGACGTCCTGGTTCAGCCTCCTCATGCCGTTGCGCCGCGCGCCGCGGTTGTAGGCGGATTCGAGGTCGGGCCCGAGGGCGGCGAGGTCCCACTCGACGGGGCCTAATGTGACGAGCTCGAAGTCGGCGTAGCGGTCCCCGTCCACCCCGGAGAAGATGTTCGCGGGCGGCGAGTCGCCGTGGATGGGCTGGAGTTCGACCCCGGGGAACGCCTTCTCGAAGGCCGCGCGGGAGCGCGTGAGGGGTTCCAGCACCTGCCACTCGCGGCGTGCGCGGTCCAGATCGGCCGGACCGATCAGGTCGGGGTGCTTTTCGAGCAAAGCGAGGCTTTCCACGATGAACTGCGGTTCGGCCGCGGACAGAAACGACAGTCGGCCCGGGTAGGCGCGCATCGCGGCGTGCAGGTCGGCAACGCTTTCGGAGTTCGCCGCGTAGTCGGGTTCCTTGTTCCGGTCTTCCTCGACGAACTGCCAGAACGTCATCGAGAACCCGTCACGCCGCACGGGCTCCCGCGGCACCAGCGGGCTCGGCGGGATCACGGGGGTCCCCTGGTCCGCCAGCCACCGGGTGACGTCCAGTTCCGTCTGCTGGCGGCGCGCCTGCGAGTCGAGGTCCGCGGAGTGCGGCAGGACCGTGGGGACCCGGACCACCACCGGGGACGGCGCGAGGTGGACGACGACGGAGAACAGGTCGTGGAGCACCGCGGCATCGGTGACGGTGAGTCCGAGATCCCGCCCCGCCCCGACAGCGGCGTCGACTGCGGCGGAGGTGCGGCGGGCGATGTGCGCTGCTGTCATGAATTCGGTCATCGCTCGATCGTTCCACGTCGTTGAGTGACGCGGAAAGTCAATTCCCGTGCAGGGCCGCGGAATACGGGCGGGATACGGCAGGCGGCATGCTGTCGGGCGGGGTGGGTACTCGGCACCAACACCCCACAGAGGAGTGCTACGCCATGATTTTCGCCATCGTCGGGATCTGCGTCGTTCTGGCCGTGCTGGCCTTCCTCGTCCCGCGCCTGTCCCGCCACCCCGAACGCGGTACCCAGCGCACCCTGGGCGTCGGATCACGCGCGGGCAACAAGGCCCCCGGCATTCTGGGCCGGATCCTCAGCAAGCCGTTCCGCAGCAGCTCCAAGGCAGTTGGCCGCAGCGGCTCCGCGGGCCGCCGCGCCCGGGGCCGCATGCCGTTCTAGACGGCTCCGACTCCGGCTCCGGCTCCGGACGGCCACGCCGCGGCGAACGCCGCCTCATCCTGACCACAGACCGCGGTCCTTGAGGTGGTTTACGCATTCCTCCGGCACCGCCACGTCCCTCGCGATGACTCTGCCCTGGTACGCAGGGGCCCCGGACGGCTTGAGCGCTTCCTGCTGCTTGCGCTTGGCCTCGGCGCGCTCTCGCTCGATGTCGTCGCCGATCCTCCGGCAGTCGACGGTGTAGGGGGCCGTCGGCGTCGGCTCCCCGGTGGGGGACTCCGGCTGGGCCGTGTACGGCTCGTCATTGAGCGCGGCGGTGGCGGCCATACCGGCCAGGCACAACCCCGCCCGGGCGACGACGATCCCCCGGCGATTCACGCGCCGGACGGGGGCGTGGGGGCGGCGTCCAGCTTCTCCAGGACCCCCTGGAGCCAGCCACGGGCCTTGCCCGTGTTCAGCGCGAAGCGCGCGTGGGAGAGCGGCCGGGTCAGGGGGTTCCGGCGGTGGGCACGGGCCGCCTTCTCCGCAGCCCTGATGGCCTTGACGGCGAAGGAGAGCCGCAGCTGGAGGTTCTCCGGCTCCGGGATGTCGACCAGTTCCGCAGCGCAGGCGACGACCTTGTCCGCGGCGCCCTCCAGTTCGTCGGCGGCCCGGCGGATCCTGGAGGGTTCGTCGAAGGTCGTCATCAGGTCGTGGACCTCGCGTAAGGCGGCTGTGGCTTCTGAAGACATGCGCACAGCATGCCGCAACCGGACGGAGGAGCCGTCCCGGGCCGGGACGGCTCCTCCGTGTGCGGCCCCGTTACTGCTGGGGCGGGGGTTGCTGCGGCGGGGGTTGCTGAGGCGGAGGCGGTGGGGGCGGTTGCTGCGGAGGCGGAGGGGGCTGGGGTTGCTGCTGCTGGTTCTGCTGGTTCGGGTCCGTCGGCTGCTGCGGCGGGGGCTGCTGCTGTGGGGGCTGCTGTCCCGGGTCGGACGGCGGCTGTTGCTGCCCCGGGTCGGACGGCGGCTGGTTGGGCGGCGGCGGGGGCTGCTGCTGGGCCGGGTCCGACGGCTGCTGACCGGGATCCGAGGGCTGCTGCCCCGGATCCGAGGGCTGCTGCCCCGGGTCCGTGGGCTGCTCGGACGGGTCCGCCGACGTGGTCTCGGACGGACGGATGGTCTCCAGGCCCAGGGGCGAGTGGCGCTTGATCCTCTTCGGCGCCTCCGCCAGGTTCGGGGCGTTCTGCTCGCCCGGCATCGCCAGGTACTTGGGGTAGTGGGCCGGGGAGATCACCGCGTCCCGCGCCTTCTTGCCCTTGGCGTCACCGATCACTCGCCGGAACAGCTCCGACTTGCCGATCGTCACCACGGTGATCCGCTTGACCGCGTCCGGGGCGGGGCGGATGACGGTGACCGCGTTCCGGGAGAAGCCGGACCACTCGGGGCCGGTGAACGTCGGCTCGGCGTTCTTCTTCGGGGCCGCCGCCCTGATGGGGTTGCCGGAGGCGCACTTCACGACCGGCATGCCCCGCCGGTCGACGAGCACGGCGGTGCCCGCCTGGAGAACGGTGGCCGCGGGTTTCACCCGGCCCTGGTAGCCGTACGTCCTGGCGTAGGTGTCCGACCGCAGGACGACGCCGGAGAGCCGGTGGACGTAGGCCCGTATGCGCTCCGGCCGGATGTGCTGGACCCGGGCCCAGGCGGCGGCCTTCTTCGGGGTCGCCTTGAGGTCGCGGATCAGCTCCTGCCGGTCACAGGGCTTCCGGCCCGGGGCCCCGGAGTAGAGCCCGGGGGTGTCGCCCTGGAAGGCCCGGCCCCCGTTGGAGGGCGAGACCACATGTCTGCGGTCGTGGCCGACGGCCTGCGTGAACGCCGGTACCGAGGTCTTCCCGACCGGTTCCCGGCGGTATTCCACCGCCGCGGCCCGCCCGGAGGGGGTGACCGTCCCCAGGACCGCCACGGCGGACACGACGGCGACGGATCCGGCGGCAAGTCCTGAACGGCGCGAGGTGAGATGCCATGAGATCGAGCGCATGTCCGTTTCCCTTCCCTCGCCCCCATCCTGCGCTCGCCCCGCCTGGCGCCGCGTCCCCCGAAGTCCCGGTATCCGCCCCCACCTTCGGGGGACGTGACCGGCGCCCCCCATCCGCGGGACCCGGCGGTACGCAGAACCGCCCCCGGTCCGGTGGCCCGGACCGGGGGCGGCCGCTGCCCCTCGCGGTTCTGTGGAGAGGACTCTCCGAACATCGCGGATAAATCCCTCGTATCTAGACTAAACGCAAAAGCCCATCCGCGCTCCGGGAGGGAGAAGGCGATGACCGGCCCTGTCGTCGCGGGCGTCGACGGCTCAGAGCGCAGCCTGGTGGCGGCCGAGTGGGCCGCGCGGGAGGCGCTGCGCCGCGGGGCCGGGCTGCGGCTGGCGCACGCGTGCCCCCCGCTGCCCCGCCGGGTCTCCCCGGTGCCCGGATGGACCGCCTGGCAGCACGTGGGCGAACAGATGCTGCAACGGACGACCGACGCGTTCATGGGCCGCCACCCCGGCCTCCACGTCGAGGGGGTGCACACCGACACCGAGCCCGAGCAGGCCCTGCTCGCGGCCGCGGCGGACGCCGAACTGCTGGTCGTCGGGGCGCGCGGCTGGGGCGGCTTCGACGGCCTCGCGGTCGGCTCGGTGGCGCTGCACGTGGCGGCCACCGCGGACTGCCCCGTCGTGACGGTGCCCGACCCGGCGGCGCGGGCGCCGGACGCGGACGAGGTGGTGGCCGGCTTCACCGGGCACGCCCCGGCGGACGAGACGATCGGCTTCGCCTTCCGCGCCGCCCGGGAGCGGGATGCCCTGCTGCGGGTCGTGCACGCGTGGGCGCTGCCCCCGGCGTCGCCCTCCGCCTGGATGCTGACCGCGCTGGAGGAGGACCGCGGCCTGTGGGAGGACCAGGAGAGCCAGGTGGTCTCCGACGCCCTGCGGTGGTGGCGGGAGAAGTACCCGCAGGTCGCGGTGGTGCCGGATGTGGTGCTGCTGGGCCCGGCGCAGGCGCTGGTGCGGGCGTCCGAGCGGGCCCGGCTGCTGGTCGTCGGGCGCCGCACCAGCCCGCGGGTGGCCGAGCGCCGCCTCGGTCCGGTCGCGCACGCGGTGCTGCACCACGCGCACTGCCCGGTGGTCGTCGTACCGCACCCCGCCTGACCGCGGACCTACGCCCTCACCTCCCCGTCACCCCCTCTCGGCCCGGCTCCCACCAGCCCTCTCAGCCCATGTCGGCCCAGCCCCCTCAGCCCTTCACAGCCCATGTCGGCCCAGCCCCCGTCACCCCATCTCCGATCCCCCACCCCCCTCAGCCGAAGAACACGCCGAACTCGGCGTAGAGCGCGGGGTCGACGGTCCTGATCCCGGCCGCGGCCTCGGCGAGCGGTACGCGCACGATGTCCGTACCGCGCAGCGCGACCATGACGCCGAACTCCCGCTCCTTCACCGCGTCGACCGCGCGCAGCCCGAAGCGGGTGGCCAGCCAGCGGTCGAAGGCGCTGGGCGTACCGCCGCGCTGGATGTGCCCGAGCACGGTGGTGCGGGCCTCCTTACCGGTGCGGTCGGCTATCTCCCGGGCGAGCCATTCCCCGACGCCGGACAGCCGCACATGGCCGAACTCGTCCAGCGCCGAGTCCTTGACCACCATCTGACCCTCCTTCGGCACGGCCCCCTCCGCCACCACCACGATCGGCGCGTACCTGATCTTGAAGCGGTTCTCCACCCAGCCGCAGACCTGGTCGACGTCGAAGGGCTGCTCGGGGATGAGGATGACGTTGGCGCCGCCCGCGATGCCCGAGTACAGGGCGATCCAGCCCGCGTGGCGGCCCATCACCTCGACGACCAGGGTGCGGGTGTGGGACTCGGCGGTGGTGTGCAGCCGGTCGATGGCCTCGGTGGCGATGTTGACCGCGGTGTCGAAGCCGAAGGTGCTGTCGGTGCCCGCGACGTCGTTGTCGATGGTCTTGGGCACGCCGACCACGCGGATCCCCTCGTCCGCGAGGGCCGCGGCGACCCCGAGCGTGTCCTCGCCACCGATGGCGATCAGCGCGTCCACATCGAAGTCGGCGAGCGTCTCCCGGACCCGGTGCACCCCGTCCTCGCTCGCCAGCGGATTGGTGCGGGAGGAGCCCAGGATGGTCCCGCCGCGGGGCAGGATGCCGCGCACGGCCGGCACGTCCAGCGGCACGATCCCGCCGTCGAGGGCGCCGCGCCAGCCGTCCCGCACGCCGACGAAGTCGAAGCCGTGCACCTCGACGCCCTTGCGGACGATGCCGCGGATCGCCGCGTTCAGCCCAGGGCAGTCGCCACCACCCGTCAGCACACCCACCCGCATCTCCGCCTCCCTCCACGGCCTTCGATGCCCGCCCCTCTCCAGAGTCCACCCATCGTCGCCCGGGCGCCCACTCCACGGAGTCCGCACCTGTGGATCACCTGCCAGATGATCGGACTGATAAGACTGATGTTTGTGCGGTGTGGATAGACTCCGCCGCGATGACCTCAGGGGACACGGCGGGAGAGGCAGTACGAAGATGGCCCAAGCGAAGAAAATCGCGCTCTACATGCTGATCGTCTTCGTGCTGTACACGATCATCCAAACCCCGGCGCGAGCGGCCGATCTCGTCCAGGTGGGGTTCGAGGGCATATCGGAGGCCGCGAAGAGCGTCGGTGAGTTCATGAGCGAACTCGTCAACTGACCGGCCACCCGGGGTCAGCACCCGGGTGATCACCGGCTCCGCCTTCCGAGTACCGACGGAAGCACCTGTCCCACTATGGGGCAATTTCGCCACCAACACGTAGTAAAGCGGTGCTTGCACACAGTGCACATGTCTTGTGATGCTATGACCGCTTTGCCGGGTGAGTACATCGTGAAGGGGTGGCGTGACCGTGTCGGCCCGTACCGCGCCCAGAACCCCGCCCCGAGGCGATGGCGGCACAGGTGACGGCGGCAGCGAGAGCGGCAGAAGCCGCGGGGCTGACGCCAGAGCCCTCACCCAGGTGCTCTTCGCCGAGCTGTCCGGCCTCACCCCCGGCACCCCCGAGCACAACCGGGTGCGCGATGCGCTGATCGAGGCCAATCTGCCGCTGGTCCGCTACGCCGCCGCCCGCTTCCGCAGCCGCAACGAGCCCATGGAGGACGTGATCCAGGTCGGCACGATCGGCCTGATCAACGCGATCGACCGGTTCGACCCGGACCGCGGCGTCCAGTTCCCCACCTTCGCGATGCCGACCGTCGTCGGCGAGATCAAGCGCTACTTCCGCGACAACGTCCGCACCGTGCACGTACCGCGTCGGCTGCACGAGCTGTGGGTGCAGGTCAACGGCGCGACCGAGGACCTGACCGTGCTGCACGGCCGCTCACCCACCACCGCCGAGATCGCCGAGCGGCTGGGGCTGGGCGAGGACGAGGTGCTGGCCTGCATCGAGGCCGGGCGCTCGTACCACGCCACCTCGCTGGAGGCCGCCCAGGAGGGCGACGGACTGCCGGGACTGGTCGACCGGCTCGGCTACGAGGACCCGGCGCTCGCCGGAGTCGAGCACCGCGACTTGGTGCGCCATCTCCTCGTACAGCTGCCCGAGCGCGAGCAGCGTATTCTTTTGCTCCGTTACTACAGCAATCTGACTCAATCTCAGATCAGCGCCGAACTGGGTGTCTCACAGATGCATGTGTCCCGGCTGCTGTCCCGCAGCTTCGCCAGGCTGAGATCCGCAAATCGGATCGAACCGTCATCGTGACGAGGGACCCCCGTCCCGCCCCTTCGGCGCTGTAATGTCGACATGGCGCTACAGCGTGTTGCCGACATGTGACATTCTGCTGGAGTCGCGTTTGCCGCGGCCCGACCTCCGGTATTCAGGGGAAGGCTGCGCTTGAACGCGGAGAGCGCAACTGGGATCCGTCCGCGACCTCAAGGGGGTGGCATGTCCGTAGAACTGGGCAGCTCGAAGGTGCTCACCAACGACGCACCGCACGTGCTTGACGACTGCGACGCCATCGACACCCGCACCCTCTCCCGCTCCCTGTTCCTGCGGCTTGCCGCACTCGACCGGGACAGCGAGGAAGCCGGCTATGTACGTGACACGCTCATCGAGCTGAACCTTCCGCTGGTGCGCTACGCGGCGGCCCGGTTCCGCAGCCGCAACGAGCCCATGGAGGACATCGTCCAGGTCGGCACGATCGGTCTGATCAAGGCCATCGACCGTTTCGACTGCGAACGCGGGGTGGAATTCCCGACCTTCGCGATGCCGACCGTCGTCGGCGAGATCAAGCGCTTCTTCCGCGACACCAGCTGGTCGGTGCGCGTGCCGCGGCGGCTTCAGGAGCTGCGGCTGGCGCTGACGAAGGCCAGCGACGAGCTGTCCCAGAGCCTCGACCGCTCCCCGACCGTCACCGAGCTGGCCACGGCACTCGGCGTCTCCGAGGAGGACGTGGTCGACGGGCTCGCGGTGGGCAATGCCTACACCGCGTCCTCGCTGGACTCCCCCTCCCCGGAGGACGAGGGCGGCGAGGGCTCGCTGGCCGACCGGCTCGGGTACGAGGACAGCGCCCTGGAGGGCGTGGAGTACCGCGAGTCGCTGAAGCCGCTGCTCGCCAAACTGCCCCCGCGCGAGCGCCAGATCATCATGCTCCGCTTCTTCGCCAACATGACGCAGTCCCAGATCGGCGAGGAGGTCGGGATCTCCCAGATGCACGTCTCCCGGCTGCTCACCCGGACCCTGGCCCAGCTGCGCGAGGGCCTCATCGCGGACTGACCCTGTACTCCTGACGGGCCGTCAGCCACACTGGCCCGATGCGACCCGCAGGGAGCCGGACGAGCCGGACAACCGGCCGCCGAGGCACGGCGATCGCCTCCTCGGCGGCCGCGCTGTGCCTGGGCGCACTGCTCACCGGCTGCGCCGGAGGCGGCGAGGGCCATGTCGCGACCGGGGCGGCCGGGCCCGGTGACGGGCGGGCCCCGACGAAGGCCGTCCCTCCGGAGGGCGGCGTCGACCTGGTGCCGCTGGACCAGGGCGACGACCCCGGCGCGCGCGGCCGTACGGACGGCAGGAGCGGGCCGGGCGGGACCCCGGGGACGGCCGGTACGGACGCGAGCGGTTCCCCCACCGCCGGGTCCACCACCGGGTCCGGCGCGGAGACCGATACGCCCGCGCCCTCGGCGTCATCGCGGCCCCCGGACACCGGCTCACCGGATGCGGACGACCGGAGCAGCGGCGGCGCCCCGGGGGACGGACGCACGAACGACGAGCCCGCCCCCTCGTCCCCGCCCGGCACCACGTCGCCCTCGCCCTCCACGCCCGGGAAACCGGCCGCCCTGAAGGTCGGCGGCCCCGAGCGCACGGCGACCGACGAGCGCTGGTGCGAGAAGGTGAGCGTCGAGTTCCGCAACACCGGTGGACTGCCCGTCATATCGGGCACGGTGACGCTGTCGACGCACGTCATCGACGCGCTCGGCCTCGACTGGGCGACGCTGGAGTCGAAGAGGAAGCTGCCCGCGCCGATCGGCGCGGGTCAGAAGCGCACGCGGAGCTGGAAGGTGTGTGTGGACGCCTGGCGGGTTCCGCTGGGCATGCACATCGAGACCCGGGACGTCTCCGTCGACTGGAAGCCGTGGAAGCCCCCGAAGCCGCCGAAGCCCCGGGAGTCCGGGACACCAGAGGTGTCGTGAGTACCTGGCGGGGGACCCGATGCCTGGCGGGCCCGATGGATCAGCCCAGCGCCAGCCAGGCCACCGCCGCGACGATGACGATCGCGGCGACCACGCCGGCGATCACGCCGAACCGCGAGCCGCCGCTCGCGGAGGCGGCCGTCTGCGGCTGCCGTCCGCCCTCGTCGACGAACGCGCGGAACATCTGGGTGGAGCCGGCCTGATCCTGGTTGCCGTTGGGGCTCTGGGGGTTGTTCGCCATGGGCCCAGACCCTAGCGAACGAGCGGATTCCCGCCCACCCCTGGGTCACTCCAGGCACCTCACATCTCAGTGACCCCATTTGACCGATAAGAGGACAAGCCTTTAAGGGGAATTTACCACCCAACCCACCCTGTCATTTGCCTGTAGCAACTAACTTCTTCTATGGTTGCCTAAAGCAACCTAAAGTCCAGGAGGTGCGATGGCAGCGCAGAGTCAGTACGAAGAGCTGGCCCGTCAGCTCAGCGCCATCGGCACCGTCAAGCGCGGCCTGGGCCGCTCCCTCCCGGCCGACTGCCCGGCCGGATCGGCCGTCGTCCTCATGCTCCTCGAGCGCTACGGCGAGATGCGCATGAGCAAACTCGCCGAGCTGCTCGGCATCGACATGTCGGTCACCAGTCGCCATGTGGCCCATGTCGCCGATCGCGGCTGGGTGGACCGCAAGCCCGATCCGCTCGACCGGCGCTCGCGGCTGCTGAGCATCAACGCGAGCGGATTGGAGCTGCTCAGTCAGGTATCCGAGCGCTACACGGAGGCGCTCGCACGCTGTCTGAGCGACTGGTCGGACGACGACGTCGGCCGCCTCAATGAACTTCTCGCCCGGCTGCGGACGAGCTTCGGTGACACCCGGCACCGGCTCCTGCCGCACCAGGCGGACAGCACCACCCGTACACCTTCGCAAAGTTAAGGACATACATGGCAACGACCACACCGGACGGCGGTGTGCGGGGACCCGCGGGGCACCCCGCCCACGCCAAGCAGGGCGGAGGAGGACACCGCGGCCCCCACGGCCACGGTGCCGACGCCGCGGCACCGATGACCCACCGGCAGATCATGGAGGCGCTGTCCGGGCTGCTGCTCGGGATGTTCGTCGCGATCCTGTCGTCGACGATCGTCTCTGCCGCGCTACCCGAGATCATCGCTGACCTCAACGGCAGCCAGTCCTCCTACACCTGGGTGGTCACCGCAACCCTGCTGGCCATGACGGCCACCACCCCGCTGTGGGGCAAGCTCGCCGACCTCTTCAGCAAGAAGCTGCTGGTCCAGATAGCCCTGGTGATCTACGTCGCGGGCTCGGTGGTCGCCGGTCTGTCGCAGAACCCCGGCATGCTGATCGCCTGCCGGGTGGTTCAGGGCATCGGCGTCGGCGGACTCTCCGCCCTCGCCCAGATCGTCATGGCCGCGATGATCTCCCCGCGCGAGCGCGGCCGCTACAGCGGCTACCTCGGCGCGACCTTCGCCGTCGCGACCGTCGGCGGTCCGCTGCTGGGCGGCGTGATCACGGACACCGACTGGCTGGGCTGGCGCTGGTGCTTCTACGTGGGCGTCCCGTTCGCCGTCATCGCACTGATCGTGCTCCAGAAGACCCTGAAGCTCCCGGTCGTCAAGCGGGACGTCAAGGTCGACTGGGGCGGCGCCTTCTTCATCAGCGCCGCGGTATCGCTGCTGCTCATCTGGGTGACCTTCGCCGGTGACAAGTACGACTGGCTCTCCTGGCAGACCTACACGATGGTCGGCGGCTCGCTCGTGCTCGGCCTGCTCTTCATCCTGGTCGAGTCCAAGGCGAGCGAACCGATCATTCCGCTGCGGCTGTTCCGCAACAAGACGATCACCCTCGCCTCGCTGGCTTCCCTCTTCGTCGGTATCGCGATGTTCACCGGCACCGTCTTCTTCAGCCAGTACTTCCAGCTGGCGCGCGGCAAGACGCCGACGATGTCCGGCCTCATGACCATCCCGATGATCGGCGGCCTGTTCGTCTCCTCGACCATCTCCGGTCAGATCATCACCAAGACCGGTCGCTGGAAGGCATGGCTGGTCTGCGGCGGCGCGCTGGTGACGGCGGGCCTCGGGCTGCTGGGCACCATCCGGTACGACACCCCGTACTGGCGCATGTCGATCTTCATGGCTCTCATGGGCCTCGGCATCGGCATGATGATGCAGAACCTGGTGCTGGCCACCCAGAACCAGGTGGCTCCGCAGGACCTCGGTGCGGCCAGCTCCGTCGTCACCTTCTTCCGCTCCCTGGGCGGCGCGATCGGCGTCTCGGCGCTCGGCGCCGTGCTGGCCAACCGGGTCACCCACTACGTCAAGGACGGCCTCGCCGAACTGGGCCCCAAGGGCCGGGCGATGGGCCACGGCGGCACCGGCGGCGGGGGCATCCCCGATGTGAAGGCACTGCCGGAGCCCATGCGCACGATCATGGAGAGCGCCTACGGGCACGGCATCGGGGACGTCTTCCTGTACGCCGCGCCGACCGCGCTGCTCGCCTTCCTGCTGACCCTCTTCATCAAGGAGGTCGCGCTGCGTACCCACGCCAACTCCGCTCCCGACGCGCAAGCGCCCGCCGCGGCCGCCGAGTCGGCGCCCGCCCCCGCGGACGCCGTGACCGGCCCCGACCGGACCGAGGAGCCGGAGCCCGCCCTGGTGGGCGCCCCGTCCGCCGATCTGTCCGCCTCGGACGCCGACCGCGCGACGGCCGCCGCGGTCGCCCCGCAGCGCCTCGCGGCGTTCGCCTCGGCCGGTGACGGCGGGGCCGGGCACCAGCCCCGGCAGGGCGTGCACGGCTTCGTGCGGAACGGGGACGGCGGCGCCGTGCCGCGCGCCGCGGTGACGCTGATCTCGCTCGCCGGGCGGCAGCTCGGCCGTTCCGTGGCGCACAGCGACGGCTCGTACGCCCTGGACGCCCCGGGCTCCGGCTCGTACGTGCTGATCGCGGCCGCCGACGGACACCAGCCGCAGGCGTCCACGGTCGTCGTCGGCGACGAGCCGCTCGGCTTCGACATCGTGCTGGCGGCCACCAGCGGGCTCGTGGGCACCGTGCGCGGCGCCGACGACGGGCAGCCGGTGGACGCGGCGATGGTCGTGGTCACCGACGTCCGCGGCGAGGTGCTGGCCACCGGCAAGACCGGTGAGCGGGGCGAGTTCAGCTTCGAGGAACTGGTCGCCGGGACCTTCACGGTCGCGGTGAACGCGCCCGGCCACCGGCCCGCCGCGCTCCCCGTCGAGGTCGGCTCCCAGGGCCTGACCCGGCTGGAGATCGCGCTCCAGGCCGGCGCCCGGGTGCAGGGCACCATACGGGCCGGGGCCGACCGCCGCCCGCTGCCGGACGCGCGGGTCACGCTGGTCGACGCGGCCGGGAACGTGGTCGCCACCGCCACCACCGGGGAGGACGGCGCGTACGCCTTCACCGACCTGGACGCGGGCGACTACACGGTCATCGCGAGCGGCTACCCGCCGGTCGCGGGCAACCTCACGGTCGCCGGGCACGGGATCGACGGACACGACGTCGAACTCGCCCACCCCGGCGACTGAGAACCCCGGGGCGGGGGCGTGCGCAGAGCGGAGACGCGCCCCCGCCCCGGTCCGGGCGGCACGCATTCCGCCGGACCCGGAACCCGGAGCCGGGCAGCGGTGTACATCAGGCAGGGGACGGCCTCACACCGCTGCCCGGTCCGGGCGCGGAAGACCCAGCAGCACGGGAGCAGGAGACGACGCACGGCATGACGACGACTGGGGCAGGAGCAGGCGGGGGAGCGGGGCTGCGAGCCCGGATCCTCACCCGCGACGGATGGGCGGTGCAGCACGCGGTGCTGACCGTCACCGATATGACGGGCGGGCAGGTGCTGCGCGCCCAGGCCACCGAGGACGGTTCGGTGCGCAGCCAGGAGCCGCTGCCGCCCGGTCCGTACACGATCATCGCCACGGCAGTGGGCTACGCACCGGTGGCGTCGACGGCCATCGTCACCACGGCCGGGCGCGCCGACGTGGGCACGGTGGTGCTGGCCCGGCAGGGCGGGGTGGAGCTGCCGCCGCCCGGGGCGTGGACGCTGGATCCCGCGCATTCGACGGTGGGGGCCGTCGCACAGCACCTGGGGATCTCCAGCGTGCACGGGCGGTTCACGGACTTCGGCGGACAGATCGAGATCGCCGAGGACATCGAGAAGTCGCGGGTCGAGGCGGTGATCCAGGCGGCCAGCATCGACACCGGAAACACGATGCGGGACGGCCATCTGAAGTCGCCCGACTTCCTGAACGTGGAGCAGTTCCCGGTCCTCACCTACCAGAGCACGCATCTGAGCGCGGCCGGACCGGACCGGTGGACGGTGCACGGTGAGCTGTCCATGCACGGTGTGGTGCGGGACGTGGACCTGGATCTGACGTATCTGGGCACGGGCCCCGACCCCTGGGGCGGGGTGCGGGCGGCCTTCCGGGCGACCGCGGAGCTGCGCCGCGAGGACTTCGCGATGAACTACAACCAGGTGGTCGCGGCGGGCATCGCGGCGATCGGTACCACCCTGCGGGTGGAACTTGACATACAGGCGGTCCAGGGCGAGGAGCTTCCGGCGGCGGCATGACCGCCGCGCCGCCCGCTCGTGGGTGCGGGTGCGGGCTAGGGGGCATCCCGCAGGGCCTCGATGCCCGCGATCGCGAAGTCCAGCGCGATGGTGAACTCCCGATTGCGCATCTCCTCGACGGTCTGCCCGCGGCTCGCTTCCATGGTCTTGCGCGATTCGTCGAACTCCGGGCGCTCCTCGACCGAGCTCATCACCTCGTCCAGCAGCTCGTCCTGGGTGACGCCCAGTGTCCGGCAGAGGGCGGAGAAGCGGCCCTCGATGGTGCTGAAGCCGTAGACGAACTGGTAGACGAGGGAGAGCGCACTGGTGATCTTGTCGTCCGGGAGCCCGCTGTTGCGCATCACCCGCTGCGCGGCGTTGGAGAAGGCCATCGCGTTCGGCCCGATGTTGAAGTACTCCCCCAGCAGCGGGGACAGCCAGGGGTGGCGCACCAGCAACTGGCGGTATTCGGAGGTGAGTTGGCGCAGCTGATCGCGCCAGTCCCGGGGCTCGGTGGGCAGGTGTTCCAGCTGCTCGGCGGGCTGGACGGCCTCCGCGGGGAGGGCCATCTCTCCCATGACGGCGTCGAGGGCGAGTTCGAGCAGATGGTCCTTGGTCTCCACGTACCAGTAGACCGACATGGCGGTGACCCCCAGATCCGCCGCCAGCCGGCGCATGGAGAAGCCCGCGAGCCCCTCGGCGTCCAGCAGCCGGACGGTCGCCGCGATGATCTTCACATGGTCGAGACCGACCGGCTGCTGATCGCCCTTGCGTTTGGGGGCCTTGCGCTCGGAGAGCCAGACGCTGGACCGTGGGCGGGTGACACGGCTGCCGGTTGCCATGGCGGCTCTCCTTCTTCGCTGCGCTGCTGCCGCGTCTCAGGCGGACACGATGCGCGACGGGTCATACAGGTCCGATGCTATGCCGCGGACGGCGTCTGTGAAGATCGCTCGGCACGACGCAGCAGCAGCGCGGCCAGCACCCCACCGGCGAGCACGGCCGCCGCGCCGACCAGCTGGCTGGTCTCCACCCCGGAGGCGAAGGCGTCCCTGACGGCCGCCCGGTCCTCGGGGGTGCGGGCCGCGGCGACGGCGGCCGGGAGCGAGCCCGCTCCGGCGGCGGCCGCGGGCAGCAGCGAGCCGAAGCGGGAGTTCAGCACCGCGCCCAGGACCGCGACGCCGAGCCCGTTGCCGCATTCGGTGAGGGTGCCGTTGACCCCCGCGCCCACCCCGGCCTTCTCCGGCGGGATGGCCGACATGATGGCGTTCGCCATCGCGGGCATGGCGAACGCGATACCGGACCCCATCACGACCAGGCCCAGCAGCATCCCGCCGTAGCCGTCCGCGCCGAGGACCGCGATGAGTGCGAGGCCGAGCGCGAGCAGCCCCATGCCGGTGACGATCATCAGCGGCGTGCCGAGCTTCGGCAGCAGCCGGGCCCCGACACCGGTGAGGTTCAGGGCCACGATCACCAGGGCGAGCGGCGCGGTGCGCAGCCCCGCGTCCAGCGCGTCGTAGCCGAGCACGAACTGAAGGTGCTGGGTGAGCAGGAAGAGCGAACCGCCCATGCCGAACGCGACGAGGATGCCGCCCGCGACGGCGCCCACGAAGGAGCGGTTACGGAAGAAGTGCATGTCCAGCATCGGATAGGGGATATGACGTTCCCACAGCGCGAACCCGGTCAGCACGGCGACGCCGACGAAGGCGGACAGCAGCACCCGGGTCGAGGTCCAGCCGTGCTCGGGCCCGGCGATGATGGCGAACACCACCCCGGTCATGCCGACCGTGGAGAGCAGCGCGCCGAGCAGATCGGGCCGGTCGCCGGTCGGGTTCTTGGACTCGGGAACGAGCCAGACCACGGCGGCGAGGCCGAGCAGGGCGACCGGGAGGTTGATGAGGAAGATCGAGCCCCACCAGAAGTGCTCCAGCAGACCGCCGCCGATGAGCGGTCCGGCGGCGAAGCCGAGCGAGCTGACCGCGCCCCACACGCCGATCGCCCTGGTCCGCTCGGTGTCGTCGAAGATCTGCACCACGACGGCGAGCGTCGTGGTCATGAGCAGCGCGCCACCGACGCCCATCCCGGCGCGGGCGGCGATGAGCTGACCGGCCCCCTGCGCCATCGACGCGACCAGCGAGCCAACCCCGAACAGGGCGAGCCCCGCGACCAGCATCTTCTTGCGGCCGTAGCGGTCGGCGGCGCTGCCCGCGCTGAGCAGCAGTCCGGACTGGACCAGCGAATAGGCGTTGATCATCCACTGGATGTCGGCGGTGGTCGCGTCCATCTCCCGGGCGAGGGAGGGGACCGCCACGTTGAGGATCGTGTTGTCCAGCAGCACCGTGAGCTGGGCGAGGCAGATCACCGCGAGGATCAGCCAGCGCTGGGGATGACCACCGGAGGTGGCGCCGGGTGGGGCGGCCGGTCCGGTATCGGCGGTCGAGGCCGTCATGGGCACTCCAGGGAGACGTGTGTACGGTGCATGGCTACGCGTTTGGCTTACACCGTACAAGTGCCACTGTACGCCGTACAGCGAATTTCCGCGCCCGCGCGTCCCCGTGCGTCCATACGGGTACGGGCCGGTGGCCGCGGGGGAACGCGGCCGCCGGCCCGTACGGACGGGGCTGAAGGCGTCAGCTGGAGGACTTCTTCTGCGTCAGGTCGTAGAGCGTGGTGCTGCCCACGGTGACCTTCTTGTAGTTCGCCTCGACCCAGGTGGTGATCTTGGAGGAGGTGCCGTTGCTCCCACCGCCCGGGCCGCCGCCCATACCGGTGCCCGAGGAGAGGAAGTAGTGGATCTTCCCCTGCTTCACGTACTCCTTGAACTGGGCGAGGGTCGGCGACGGGTCGCTGCCGTTGAAGCCGCCGATGGCCATCACCGGGTCCTGGGTGGCGAGCTGGTAGCTCGCGGCGTTCTGCGAGCCGATGGCCGCCGCGACCCAGGTGTAGTCGTCGGCGTCCTTCTCCAGCTTCGCCTTCACCTTGGCGTTGACCTGCTGGCCGTTGAGCAGCCCGCCCATGCCACCGCCGCCCATGCCGCGTCGGCCGCCTTCGCCCGTACCGCCGGGCATCATGCCCTGCTGACCGTTCCGGCCCTGGTTCTGGCCGTTGCCCTGGCCCTGCTGACCCTGGCCCTGACCTGGCCGACCCTGGGCATTGCCGTTGCCGTTGGCGTTGCCGTTGGCGTTGCCGTTCTGCTGCTGGCCGCCGCCCGGGAAGCCGCCGCCGGGACCACCGCCCGGCATGCCCTGCCGGCCCTGGCCCGGCTGGCCTTGCTGACCCTGGCCCTGACCCTGCTGGCCGCCCTGCATCCCCGGCGGGCCGCCCATGCGCCCGCCGCCGGGACGGCCACCGCCCGGACCGCCGCCGGGGCCGCCCATGCCGCCCGACACCGTGGGACCGGCCGTGATGATCGAGCCGCTCTTCGGCGTCTCCACCGTGTTCAGCGTGTACGCCACCGGCCCGGCCAGCGCCGCCGCGAGACCGAGCGCGGCCACGCCCAGCGCGAGCGTCCGTCCCAGCCGTGCCGCGAACAGCAGCCCGACCGCGGCCGTCAGCCCGGCGATCAGCACCACCCAGCGCAGCCACGGGTGCCAGTCCGCGGACCGGCCCAGCAGCACGTACGACCAGGAGGCCGTGACCGCGGCGGTGACGGCGAGCACCACCGAGGCCGTCGTACCGACGCGGCCCTCGGCCTGCCCCCGCCGCTCCCACAGCATCGTCGCGCCCATGCCCACGATCGCCGCGATGTACGGCGCGAGGGCGATGTTGTAGTACTGGTGGAAGATCCCGGACATGAAGCTGAACGTCGCGAACGTGATCAGCAGCGCCCCGCCCCAGACCAGGAACGCCGCGCGCCGGGTGTCCGTCCGCTTGGCCCGCCAGGTCAGCCACAGCCCCGCCACCAGCAGGATGAACGCCGCGGGCAGCAGCCAGGCGATCTGACCGCCCATGTCGGAGCCGAAGAGCCGGTCGATACCGGTCTCGCCCCACATCCCGCCGCCGCCACCGCCGCCCCGGCCACCGCCGCCGACGCTACCGGTCTCGTTGCCGTTGATCCGGCCCAGGCCGTTGTAGCCGAAGGTCAGCTCCAGGAAGCTGTTGTTCTGCGAGCCGCCGATGTACGGCCGGGACGACGCGGGCCACAGCTCGACGATCGCGACCCACCAGCCGCCGGAGACCACCATCGCGAGCCCCGCGAGCAGCAGTTGCCCGATCCGCCGACCGAGCTTCGCCGGGGCGCACACCGCGTACACCACGGCGAGCGGCGGCAGGATCAGCCACGCCTGGAGCGTCTTGGTGAGGAAGCCGAGGCCGAAGCAGATCCCGGCCAGCACCAGCCACTTCGTCCGGGCGTCCTCCAGCGCGCGCAGCACGCAGTAGACGGCCGCGACCATGAGCAGGCACAGCAGCGCGTCGGGGTTGTTGAAGCGGAACATCAGCGCCGCGACCGGGGTCACCGCGAGCACGCCGCCCGCGATAAGCCCGGCGGCCGCGCTGAACCGGCGGCGTACGGCCGCGTAGAGCACGCCGACCGTCGCGACGCCCATCAGCGCCTCGGGGACGAGGATCGCCCACGACGACAGGCCGAAGATGCGCACCGAGAGGGCCATCGGCCACAGCGCGGCCGGGGGCTTGTCGACGGTGATGGAGTTCGCGGCGTCCGAGGAGCCGAAGAAGAACGCCTTCCAGCTTTCGCTGCCCGCCTGCACGGCGGCCGAGTAGAACTGGTTCGCGTAGCCGGACGCGCCCAGGCTCCACAGGTAGAGGACGGTGGTCACGGCGAGCAGGGCCCACAGCGCGGGCCGCGCCCAGCGGGGGTCCTCCGGACGGCCCCGCCACGCCCGCGCCAGGCGCGAGCCGCCGGGAGCTGCGGGAACAGGAGACGCGGCGGGAGCAGGAGGGGCAGCGGGAGCAACGTGGGGAGGGGCCGCGGGAAGGGGCGGCGGACCGGCGTCCCGGGGGCCGTGGTCGTAGGTCGTCATCGGTTGGTCCTCGGGTCGTGGTCGGTGATGGCCCCGCTGTCCGACGGGAAGACCCAGGCCCGGAAGAGCAGGAAGCGCAGTACGGTCGCGGCGAGGTTGGCCGCGATGAGCACGGCCAGTTCGGTGCCGTGCGAAGGGGAGCCGGGGGCGCTGTCGAGGGCGGCCAGGGAGCCGCTGGTCAGCACGAGGCCGATGCCGAAGACGACCAGCCCCTGGGCCTGGTGGCGGATCGCCCGGTCCCGGCCGCGTACGCCGAAGGTGAGCCTCCGGTTGGCCGCGGTGTTGCCGAGCGCGGACAGCAGCAGCGCCAGCGCGTTGGCCACCTGGGGGCCCGTACCGAGCCGGAAGAGCGTGTACAGGGCCAGATACACCAGCGTGGACAGCCCGCCCACCACGCAGAACCCGACGAGCTGGCGGGCCAGTCCGCCCGGCACGCCGCTCAGTTCCCGGTCGCGCGGATCGTCACCGAACGGGCGGCGCAGCCGGTCCAGCGGGAGCGCGCCGGTGGCCAGCGCGCGCCCCACCCGCCAGACGCCCTTCAGGTCGTCGGTGGCCGTCTTCACGATGTGCACGGTGCTGTTCGGGTCGTCGACCCAGTCCACCGGCACCTCGTGGATGCGCAGCCCCGCCCGCTCGGCCAGCACCAGCATCTCCGTGTCGAAGAACCACCCGGTGTCCTCGACCATCGGCAGCAGCCGCTCCGCGACGTCCTTGCGGATCGCCTTGAAGCCGCACTGGGCGTCGGAGAAGCGGGCGGCCAGGCTGCCCCGCAGGATCAGGTTGTACGCGCGCGAGATGAACTCCCGCTTGGTGCCGCGTACGACGCGCGAACTGCGTGACAGCCGCGACCCGATCGCCAGGTCCGAGTGGCCGGAGATCAGCGGGGCCACCAGCGGCAGCAGCGCGTTGAGGTCGGTGGACAGATCGACGTCCATGTAGGCGAGCACCGGCGCCTCGGACAGCGTCCACACGGTGCGCAGCGCCCGCCCGCGGCCCTTCTGCTCCAGCCGGACCGCCGTCACCTCCTCGACGGTGTCGTCCAGGTAGGCCGCCACATGGGGCGTGCGGTCCGTACTGGCGTTGTCCGCGATGGTGATCCGGAATCGGTAGGGAAAGGTCCGCGTCAGATGGTCGTGGAGCCGTCGCACACACCGCTCGAGGTCCGCCTCCTCGTTGTAGACGGGGATCACGACGTCGAGCACCGGGCGGCTGCGGTCGACCACGATGTGCCGGCGCGCGGGCAGGGTCTGAAGGGGTGTCTCGGGCGGCGCCTCGAGAGGGGTGTCGATTCGCATGGAACGACATTCGCGAGCGGCGCTGTCACGGCTGTGTGGTCAGCCTGTGGCCTGGCTGTGAGTGCGTTACGCCCTGGTGAACAGGGAGATGGACGCCGAACACGGTGCGCCCCGGCACGCTGTCCACCGTCACCTGGCCGTCGTGCGCGGCGACCACCGCGTGCACGATGGCCAGCCCCAGCCCGGTGCTGCCCGCGGTACGCGAGCGTGAGGCGTCACCGCGCGCGAAGCGCTCGAAGACGTGCGGCAGCAGATCGGGCGGAATGCCGGGGCCGTCGTCCTCGATCTGGAGCGAGAGGTACGAGGACGGCTGCGGCGGCCCGGAGGTGCCGGGGTGCCCCGTCGCCTGCGCCATGGCGTACGGGGATCCGTACGGCGCCGCATAAGGGGTGCCGCTGTTCCCGGGCGGCGACGCGTCGTGGCCGAAGGGGCCCGGCGAGCCGGGCCCGAAGCCGCTGCCGCTGTGGTTGTCGCTGCTCGGACCGTTCGCGGGCCCGTACGACGGTCCGTGCACCATGCCGTACGGGGCCAGGTACGGCGACGGGCGCGGCGAGGTGTGAGGGCCGCCCCACAGCACGCGCGCGGTGACGGTCGTCCCGGCCGGGGTGTGGTTACGGGCGTTGCCCAGCAGGTTGACCAGGACCTGGTGCAGCCGCGCCGAGTCGCCGTGGACGAGCGCGGGTTCGTCGGGCAGCTCCAGCCGCCACCGATGGTCGGAACCGAGCGCCCGCGCGTCGCTGACCGCGTCCACCACCAGCGGGGACAGGTCCACCTCGGCGTACTCCAGCGGCCGCCCCGCGTCCAGCCGGGCCAGCAGCAGCAGATCCTCCACCAGCCCGGTCATCCGCCCGGCCTCGGACTCCACCCGCCCCAGCGCATGCCGGGTGTCGGGCCCGATCTCCTCGCGGCCGCGGCGGGTCAGCTCGGCGTAGCCGCGGATCGAGGCGAGCGGGGTCCGCAGCTCATGGCTGGCGTCGGCGACGAACTGCCGCACCCGCGTCTCGCTCTCCTGGCGGGCCGCCAGCGCCGATTCGATGTGCCCCAGCATGCGGTTCAGCGCCGCCCCGACCTGGCCGACCTCGGTCCGCGGATCGGCCTCGGAGGCCGGGACCCGTTCCCGCAGCGCCACCTCGCCGCTGTGCAGCGGCAGCTCCGAGACCCGGGTCGCGGTCGCGGCCACCCGGCGCAGCGGGCGCAGCGAGATGCCGACCATGGTGGCCCCGGCGAGCCCGGCCGCGACCAGTCCGGCGGCGGCGACGCAGACCTCGACCAGGATGAGGGTGTTGACGGTGTCCTGGGTCTGGTTGAGCGGGAAGGCGAGGATGATCCCGCCGTCCCTCGGGTTCCACTTGGCCACGGCCCGGTAGCTGCCGAGGCCGGGGAGGTCGACGGCGTGCACCCGGTCGTCGAGGGGGATGGCGGTGAGCGCCTTCTCCTGGCTGCTCGTCAGCTTGTCCACCCGCTGCGCGGCGTTCGAGAAGTCCGGCAGCATGGGCTCGTCGTTGCTCTTGCCGGACTTGATCGCCTTGCCGTCCGTCCCGAGCCGCGCCCCGGCGGTTCCGATGGGCTGCCCGGGCCCGTTGAGGAAGAAGATGCTGCTCTCCGGGGTGCGCGGGTCGGCCGGGTTCCGCTCCTCGCTCACCTTGCGCATGGCGCCGCCCACCGACGAGCGCAGGTCGTTGTCGACCTGGCCCTCCAGGTACGACTTCAGGGCGATCGTCGTGACCGTGCCGATCACCGCGCAGACCACGGCGATCAACGACACCGCCGAGACGACCAGGCGGGTGCGCAGCGACCAGGGCCGCCGGGCGGCGGTCCGGGCGTTCTTCCTGGCGCGCGGGGGCCGCGCCGGAGCGGCCTGGGACGGCGGGGTCGGGTGCGCCACGGTGCCTACTCCCCGGGCTTGATCAGATACCCGGCGCCGCGCCGGGTGTGGATCATCGGGCTGCGGCCCGCGTCGATCTTGCGCCGCAGATACGAGATGTACAGCTCGACGACGTTGGCCTGGCCGCCGAAGTCGTAACTCCACACCCGGTCCAGGATCTGCGCCTTGCTGAGCACCCGGCGCGGGTTGCGCATCAGATAGCGCAGCAGCTCGAACTCGGTCGCGGTGAGGTGGATCTCCTGACCCGCCCGCGACACCTCGTGGCTGTCCTCGTCCAGCACCAGGTCGCCAACTGCCAGCACGGATTCGCTGCGCGCGGCCGCCGCCCCCGACCTGCGCAGCAGCCCGCGCAGCCGGGCGACGACCTCCTCCAGGCTGAACGGCTTGGTCACGTAGTCGTCGCCGCCCGCCGTCAGCCCCGCGATCCGGTCCTCGACCGCGTCCCGCGCGGTCAGGAACAGCACCGGCACCTCGGGCAGCTCGCGGCGCAGCCGGCCCAGGACGGTGAGCCCGTCCATGTCGGGCAGCATGACGTCGAGGACGACCGCGTCGGGGCGCAGCTCACGGGTCGTACGGATCGCCTCGGCGCCGTCGCCCGCGGTCCGCACCTCCCAGCCCTCGTAGCGCAGCGCCATCGACAGCAGGTCGGCGAGGGCCGACTCGTCGTCCACAACCAGCACCCTGACGGGGCTCCCGTCGGGTCGCAGCAGCTCGGTACGCCCATGGGGCGAGGTCGCCATCATGAACGTCAGCTTCCGGCGACGGTCTGAGAGCTTCCTTTCGGCTGCCTGTGAATAACCTGAGAATCCTGTGGCCCCGGCAACGGCCCCTGGAACGGCCCCGGATGGCCCCGAGAAGGCCCCTGAGGGGAGGGGTCCAGGGGGATGACCCGGACGGGTGAACAGCCCGTGTTCCGGGAATAGACGGACTCACCCTCCGGTTCGATGGGGGTATGGCTACTCAACCCGCCCTTGGCAAGATCGGCATCTGGACCGCGGCCCTGCGGGTCACGGAGTCCCGCTCGGCGCAGGAGATCAGCGAGGCGGCGGCCGAGCTGGACGCACTCGGGTACGGCGCCGTCTGGTTCGGCGGCAGCCCCAGCGCGGACCAGGCCGCGGCCCTCCTGGAGGCTACCGACCGGATCACCGTCGCGACCGGCATCCTCAGCATCTGGGACCACTCGGCCGCCCACGTGGCCGATCGGTACGCCGCCATCGACGCGGCCCACCCGGGCCGTTTCGTCCTGGGCCTGGGCGTCAGCCACAGCGCGCTCGCCGGTGAGCGGTACAAGCGTCCGTACTCGGCGATGCGGGACTATCTGACGGACCTGGACTCCGCCCCGATCCCGGTCCCCGCGTCCCGGCGGGTCCTGGCCGCCCTCGGCCCGAAGATGCTGGAGCTGTCCCGCGACCGCGCCGCGGGAGCCCATCCGTACCTGGTCACCCCGGAGTTCACGGCCGAGGCGCGGGAGATCCTGGGCGACGGCGCCCTGCTCGCCCCGGACCTCAAGGTCGTCCTCGACACCGACCTCGACCGCGCCCGCACCACCGCCCGCACCTACCTGTCCATGTACCTGAAGCTGCCCAACTACACCAACAACCTGCTGCGGTGGGGCTTCGAGGAGAAGGACTTCGCGGACGGCGGCAGCGATCGCCTGGTGAACTCCGTCTTCGCCCTGGGCGACGCGGAAGCGATCCGGCGTCGCGTGGACACGTTCCTGGAGGCGGGCGCGGACCACCTGGCGGTGCAGGTGGTGACCCCCGAACCGTTCGTCACTCTCCCCCGCGAGGAGTGGCGCACCCTGGCCGAGGCCCTTCCCCTCGGCGACCGCTGACGCCCGGCTGACGGGGTGTGTCACAGGCCGAACAGCCGCGCCGCGTTCCCGTGACACACCCCCCGCAGCCAGGCGTCGTCCTGATCCAGCCGGGTCAGGGCCTCCAGGGCGTGCCCGTACCCGTACGGGATGTTGGGGAAGTCGCTCCCGAACAGCACCCGGTCGCCGAGCGCGCCGAGCCGCCCCCGCTCCTCCGGCGGGAACGGCCAGTGGCTCTCGGAGAAGTCGGTGAACGCCATCGTCGTATCCAGGTGCACCCCCTCGTACCGCTCCGCGAGCGTCAGGAAGTCCGCGTACTCCGGCAGCCCCATGTGCGCGATGACCAGCCGCAGCCGCGGATGCCGGGCCAGCAGCCGGGCCACCGGTTCGGGGCCGGTGTGCTTGCCGGGCGCCGGGCCCGAACCGCAGTGGATGACGATGGGCGCCCCGGCGTCGGCGAGCATCCCCCACACCGGGTCGAGCAGCGCGTCGCCCGGGTCATACGCCCCCACCTGCACATGCGACTTGAACACCCGCGCCCCGCCGTCCAGCGCCCCGCGCACGTACTCCTCGACGCCCGGCTCCGGGAAGAAGGTCGCCGTGTGCAGACAGTCGGGCGTACGGGCGGCGAACCCGGCGGCCCACTCGTTCAGCCACGCCGCCATGCCGGGCTTGTGCGGGTAGACCATCGAGGTGAAGGCCAACACCCCGAACTCCCGGATGGTCGCGAGCCGTTCGGCCTCGTCCCGGCGGTAGGTGATGGGCCACTCGAGGCCGACCAGCGGCTCGACCGCGTCGAAGTACGCCCAGACCTTGTCCAGGACGTTCTTCGGCATGAAGTGCGTGTGCACGTCGATGAGTCCGGGCAGCCCGAGCTCCTGCCAGAAGCGACGGACCGGGACGACGTCAGGATCAGTCATACGGATCACCGTACGGTCGTGGCACCACGATCGAGGGCCCGGAACCATCCCTGGTACCGGGCCCTCGATCTCAAGTAGCGGGGACAGGATTTGAACCTGCGACCTCTGGGTTATGAGCCCAGCGAGCTACCGAGCTGCTCCACCCCGCGTCGGTGAATGCAACACTACGTCATTCGCCGCGCAGAGGGAAATCGGTTCCGCACGCCCGGACCTACGCACCCGCCTACGCCCCGGCCCCGGGTTCCACGGCCGTCACGGTGAACTCGTCCCCGCACACCCGCAGCCCCGAGGAGACCCGCGCGGTCATGGCCTCCTTCGACCCGGGCGGGTAGGCCTGCACCAGGGAGGCGCTCTTCCAACACGGCTTGTCCGAGAGGCCGTCGTTGATCGTGTGCAGCACGGCGTGCGCGCTGCCCCCGGCGGGCACCGTGACGGGCTTCCCCTTGGCCCCCTCCCGCTCGGCCGGCTTCCCGATCCTCTGTCCGTCCCTGGCCAGCAGCGACGCCCCGGGGAATCCGTTCAGGGTGCAGGCGCTCCTCCCCTTGTTGGTGAAGACCAGTGAGTACCGGATGTTGCCCGCCCCGATGTCGGCCCGCCCCACGCGCAGCCCCATCGACGAGGACTCGCACCGTGCGCTGTCGGCGCTCCCGGCCTTCGACCCGATGTCCTCACCGCCCGCCCAGCCCGTGGCATCGCTGTTCTGCCCGTCCTGCGTGCCCTGACCGTCCTGACCTTCCTGACCGTCCTGCTCGGCCTGCGAGGCGGCGGACACGGGCGCCTTCCCCTCGGGCTTGGGCTCGCTGCCCTGACAAGCCGTAACCCCCATGGCCGCCACCGCCGCCATCGTGGCGACGACGACCTTGCCCCGGCTGGTGAGCGTGATGTGCGACATGGGATCCCCCTGGATCGATGGGTGCGACTCTCGCACCAACTACCGTGCCGATCCGCGCTGGTGCCTTGTTAACACCGCAGTGGCACGCCACTAACGCATCACTAACGCCCCGGCCCTGCCCTGGTCGCGGGACCGTCCTGCATTATCGCTCCATGACCCCACACCCCGTGCCGCCCGCCCAGGCCCTGATCGTGGTCGACGTCCAGTCCGCCTTCGTCACGGGCCCCGACGCGGTTCCCGAGGCACCCCGGCTCCTCGACCGGCTCACCGACCTGATCACCCGGGCACGCGCCGGTGGCTCGCTCATCGTCCACCTCCAGAACGACGGCCCCGCGGGTGCGCCCGACGAACCGAAGACCCCGGGCTGGGAACTGCACCTGCCGGTCCGCGAAAGCCATCGCGAGGTCGTGATCCGCAAGACGGATGACGACGGCTTTTACGAGACGGGACTGGGCGATCTGCTCACCGGGCGGGGCGTACGGGCCCTGGCCGTGTGCGGGGTGATGTCCGAGATGTGCGTCAGCGCGACGGCGCGCACGGCCCTGGAGCTGGGCTACCGGGTGGTCATGCCCCACGACGCCCACGCGACGTACGACATCCCGGCGGCGGCGGACATCAGCGACGCCGTACCGGCGGCGATGGTGTCGCGCGTCGCCGAATGGGCCCTGGGCGACGAGATCGAGATCATCGCCCGCGCCGCCGACCTCGCCTTCACCGCGGGCTAAGCCCGGTACACCAGCAGATACCGCCACAGCAGCAGACGGCGCACCGTCGAACCGGGCAGCAGGCGGGCGGCTTCGGCGCGCGTCTCGGCGTACGACAGCGGCGGCGGCCAGACCATCGGGATCTGCACGGAGGGAGCGGCGCGGCGCCCGCTCAGCAGCCGGTCGGCCTTCCGGTCGGCCTTGAGGAGGGACCGCGCCGGGAGGGCCCACACGAAATCGGTCACCGTCCTGACCGGATAGAGCCCCAGCACCGCCAGAACCCCACCCGGGGCAAGGGCCCTCCGCAACCTCAGCACCGTCTCGAACGGCATGTGGTGGAGGCTGGCGATGCACGAGATGAAGCCGTAGTGGGCCTCCGGAAGATGCGCATCGCGCACATCGACCTGCCGGTACCGAGGGCCGTCCCCGGCCTCCCGCGCCGCCGCGATGACGTCCGCGTCGGCGTCCACCCCCTCGACGTCCAGCCCCCGCCCCGCGAGCAGCCGCGCGAACCGCCCCGTCCCGCACCCGACATCCAGCGCCGACCGCGCCCCGTCCGGCACCTGCTTCAGCAGCAGCTGATGGTAGTGATCGTTGAAGTTCACTCCCATGCGGCCGGACCCTACTCAGGCCCCGCCACCACCACCAGAGTGACGGCGGCCCACCTGGTCAACACCATCGGCGAGGACATTGCCGTCACCGTTGACGTCAGCACATACGCCAGAGGCCCCTTCCGATGTTCGGAAGGGGCCTCTGAGCTGCTGCGCGCTCGGCAGTGTGCTCGCTCAGGACATCGGAATGGGGTGTCTCAAGACATCGGCATGACCTCGGGGGCAGGGTCTGGCGATG